>JACQVE010000319.1 GCA_016209965.1 Gemmatimonadota bacterium
AAGAGTAGCGGCGGATCGCGCTCCGCCTCCGTGGCCAGCGCGGCGGCCACGAACCCCGTGAGCAGGAACGCGGCTACGTGGACCACGGTGTACCCCAGCACGGTCGCGCCCGTGATCTGGATATCCGCAGCCCGGCGTGCGCCGAAAAAGAGCGCAGAACCGAGCGCTGCAGGCGTGAAAAAGATCCGACCCAGGATGACGTCCAGGACGAGGAACCAGAGCGCGACGGCGCCGGCGCCCAGCGCCCCTGCGATCAGGCCCTCCCGGATGATGCGGTGCTGCCGCAGCACCGTGCGCCAGCTCACGGTGGGCTCCAGCCCGCTCGAGCGCAGGTACCCCATGAGCACCAGGCCGGCGATCAGGTTGCCGGACATCAGCTCTGGCCAGCCCAGCTCCCGCACCACGTCCACGCCGGTTATCAGCACGCCGGCGTAGAAGATAACGTCGAAGAGGAGAAAGCCGAGCACAATGCCGAGCAGGTAGCTGGCGCCGGTCTCCGTCCGGTGCAGCAGCCAGACGACGCCCATGCCGATGAGGATGAAGACGGCGTAGTGCAGCGCCGTGTACATGGCGATCAAGCCGAATCCGATTTCCACCTCACCCAGCCCCGCCAGCACACTGGCCAGGAAGGCGGGGGTGTAGAGCGGCCGCCCCTCGACGGTGTCCACGACCAGGAAGAAGACAGCCAGCGCCGTGGCCGCGACCACGCCGGCCAGCCCGCCCCGTACCACGGTCGCGTTGCGCTTCATGGCTCACTCCATGTCGGAGGGCGACGCTTCCGGCCCGGTCGGTGCAGGAGGCGTGCCCGCAGCCGCGCCCATGGCCGAGCGCTGCACCGCCCGGTGGTGAAGCAGGACCACAATGCCGATACCGGCGCCCAACAACAGCGGCACCAGCGCCAGCAGCACCCCGGCCCACCACATGCCTTGCATCAAGCCATGATTCATACGAGCACCACAGGTTGCAGCGCTGGCTGCCGGCTCACGCCCGCGCAGTCGGCTGCTTGTTGAACCAGCCGCAGGTCGCTCTCCGCGCAAGCGCGGGAACCGTTCAGTGCCGGACCTTGTCCAGCACCATGAGCGCGAAGAGCGCAGGCAGGTACGTCACCGAGGCGAGGAACAGCCGGCGCGCCCGTTGCTCCGTACGCCGCCAGTGCACGGCGGCGCCCAGGCCGAGGAACGCCAGGCCCAGCGCCAGCGCCCCGGCGAAATAGATTGGCCCGGTCAGCCCGAGCGGCGTGAGCAGCAGGCTGACCGGGAGCAGGGCCAGCGTGTACGCCAGGATTTGCCGGCCGGTCCTGGCGCCGTCGGCGTCCGCTACGCTCAGCATGGCAAGCCCGCCCTCACGGTAATCATCGCGGTAGATCCACGCCAGCGCCAGGAAGTGGGGGAGCTGCCAGAAGAACAGGATGAGAAAGAGTGTCCAGCCCCGAACGTCGAGCAGCGCGCCATTGGCCGCCGTCCAGCCGGCCAGTACCGGCAGCGCGCCAGGCAGCGCGCCCACCACCGTGGAGAGCGAAGTTCGCCGCTTGAGCGGCGTGTAGACGAACACGTAGCTGGTCAGGCTTACCGCCACGATCAGCATGGTCACCGCGCTGACCAGCAGCAGCAGCTCGAGCAGCCCCAGCATCGAGATGGCGAGGCCGAAGCCCAGCGCCTGCCCCGGCCGGAGCCGACCCGCGGGAAGGGGGCGGCCTCGCGTGCGGCGCATGCGCGCGTCCACATCCCGCTCTGCATACTGGTTCAGCGCATTGGTGCCGCTGGCCACCAGTCCGACGCCGAGCAGCGTAAGGAGCAGGCGCACGACGTCGACAGCGGCGGGCGCCGCCAGGTAGAAGGCCACGGCGGCCGTGAGCAGCACCAGGCGGGTGATGCCGGGCTTGGTCAGTTGCCAGAAAGCGCTGAGCATCCGGCTGCTAGAACTCCTGGATCACGGCGATCACCAGAATCACGGCCAGTGGCAGCGGCGCGGCGGCCAGGATCCACAGGCGACGCGGCTCGAAGCGCAGGTGCATGTAGTACAGCGCCACCAGCAGCGCCTTCCAGATCGCCAGCAACACCAACGCGAGCAGGACATAAGTTCGCGGCAGCCCGGCGAACGCGACGAAGATCTCGACCACCGTGAGTACGAACAGCACCGCCCAGATCAGCAAGTAGTTGGGCTGCGCCTTGTGCGGCGGCTCTGCCGGCAGCAGGTCCTGCGGCCGCGGCTTCGACGCCAGCAGCACACCGCCCACGGCTAAGAGTGCGCCCATGATCCCGCCCGCCGCCGCCGCCGCCAACGTCTCCTGCAGCAGGTAACCGTCAATCACGCCCAGCACGAGGCCGGCGGTGCCGAACCCCCAGAGGAAGAGCCGGGGGACGGCGGCAGTCTTGGTGGCTTCTGCAGCGTACTGCATGGCTTTCTCCAGTCTCGGCTCAGATCAGGTAGACGATAGTGAACAGGATGATCCACACCAGGTCCACGAAGTGCCAGTACAACCCCATGATCTCGACCCCGCCGTGGCCCGCCTGCGTGTAGGCACCCCGGAACGCCTTATAGGTCGTGAAGCTCATGCACAGCACGCCGATGGTGACGTGCATGCCGTGGAAGCCGGTGAGCGTGTAGAAGGTCATGCCGTACAGTGGCTGTCCCAGCAGCGCACCGTCGGGGCCGTGCACATTGTACAGCGAAGCCATGGGCACGAAGCCCTCACTGGCCAGCTTGTAGTACTCGATCGCCTGGATGCTCAGGAAGAACGCGCCCAGCGCCACTGTCGCCAGCAGCCAGAGGCGCAGCCCGCGCTGGTCGCCGAGCTCGGCAGCCGCGAACGCCTTTACCATGGTCACACTGCTGCAGATGAGGATGAACGTGTTCAGCGCCGTTAGCGGCACGTTCAACACCTCGCCCGGCCGCGCGTAGTCGCCCGGGTGCGCAAAACGCAGGATGATGTACGCGCCGATCAGCCCCGTGAAGAACATGACTTCTGACAGCAGGAACACCCACATCCCCAGCTTCAGGTTGTAGACGCCCATGCCCGGCATAGGCTGGCGCTGGGGAATCGCTATGGCTGCGGCATGACTCATCTCGCGCTCCTATTTTTCCTCTCTCATCGATCCCGATCCCGATCCCGACCGGACGGCGATACTTCCCTGCTCTCCCAGCGGACGGATGCCCTGACCCATCCCGGTTCTTGCAGTTCGATGCCCGGCCTCGCCGGCTGTTCCGAGCCGCCCTGCCCGCCCGGGATCGGGATCGGGATGGGGATCGGGATCGGAACAGCCAGCAAGCACCAGCCCTGCTTCAACTGCTGGCCGGCACCAGGTCCGGCGCGGGCACCGGCTGCTCTGCCGGCGGCTGGTCCTGCGGCAGGTAATCCTCCGCCGATTCCGGTGAGCTGTACTCGTACGGCCCCCGGTACACGATCGGCGTCACCGCGAAGTTGCCGTGCGGCGGCGGCGAGGGCGCGCTCCACTCGAGCGAGTTGGCGCGCCACGGGTTCTGCTCCGCCTTCTTCCCTCGGAACAGGCTCCAGAGGAAGTTGAAGGCAAAGAGCAACTGGGTCACGCCCAGCGCGAACGCGCTCAGGCTGATGAACTCGTTCAGCGGCTGCAGGTCTGCCAGATGCGCGTACTGCCGGTAGTCGTAGATCCGGCGCATCATGCCCGCGTTCCCCAGGTTGTGCATGGGGAAGAAGGCCAGGTTGAAGAAGAGGAAGGTCAGGAAGAAGTGGATCTTGCCCAGCCGCTCGCTCATCATGCGCCCGAACATCTTCGGGAACCAGTAGGTGATGGCCGCGAAGATGCCGAACAGGCTGCCGCCGAACAGCACGTAATGGATGTGCGCGACCACGAAGTAGGTGTCGTGATAGAAGATGTCCACGGGCGTGGAGGCCAGGAACACCCCGGACAGCCCGCCGATCACGAACATGGCCACAAAGGCTATGGCGTTCAGCATGGGCACCTGGAACTGGATGCTGCCGCGCCACAGCGTGCCCAGCCAGTTGAACACCTTGATGGCCGTGGGCACCGCGATCACCATGGTGGAAAACATGAAGGTGTTGCCCAGCATGGGATTCATCCCGCTCTGGAACATGTGGTGGCCCCACACGATCCAGCCCAGGAAGGCGATGGCCACAATGGCCAGCACCATGGCGTGGTAGCCGAAGATCGGCTTGCGTGCGCCGTTGGCCAGGATCTCGGACACAAAGCCGAAGGCGGGCAGGATCAGGATGTATACCTCCGGGTGGCCGAAGAACCAGAACAGGTGCTGCCAGAGGAGCGGCTCGCCATTCGCCTGCGGCAGGTAGAAGCTGGTGCCCAGCACCTGATCGAAGAGCAGCAGGATGAGCGCTCCGGCCAGCACGGGCATGGCCAGCAGGATCAGGACGGAGGTGATGAACAGCGCCCACACGGGGAGCGGCAGGCGGAACCAGGTCATGCCGGGCGCCCGCATGTTGATGACCGTGCTGATGTAGTTCACCGCTCCCATGAGGGAAGAGAAGCCGAGAATGATGAGGCTCACGGTCCACAGCACCTGCCCGGTGGAGACGCCGCTGTACTCGGGCACCGCGCTGAGCGGCGCGTACGCCGTCCAGCCCGCGGCGGCGTGCCCGCCCTGCACGAAGAAGCCGGCCACCATCAGCACGCCCGCGGGAACTGCTGTCCAGAACGAGAGCATGTTCAGCCGCGGGAACGCCATGTCCGGCGCGCCGCACTGCAGCGGGATCAAGTAGTTGGCGAACACGCCGACCAGCAGCGGCATGATGGCGAAGAAGACCAAGATGGTGCCGTGCATGGTCATGAGCGAGTTGTAGAACTCGGGCAGCATGATTCCTTGCGCCACCATGGTCTCGGGGAGGAGCGACCCGCCCGGCAGCGGGTGCTGCGCGTCCGCGGGCCAGGCCAGTTGCCAGCGCATCATCATGGCCAGCAGTCCACCCACCAGCAGGAACAGCAGACTCATGAAGAGGAACTGGATCCCGATGATCTTGTGGTCCGTGGAGAAGATGTAGCGCCGGATGAAGGGCCGGTCATCGTGCAGGTGCACGGCGGCCGCAGCCTGCGGTATGGCCATTGTGCTCATAGCATTCTTCCTCGATCCTGCGGTGCTGGGAGTGGGCCGGGCGACGTCCTCATGACGCGCCCTGCTCCTGCTGCCAACGTTGGAACTCCTGGGGGGTGTGCACGGTCACCGTGCCCCTCATCTTGTAGTGCCCCAGGCCGCACAGCTCGGCGCAGCCCAGGACGTAGGTGCCGGGCTTCGTCGCCTCGAACCACACCGACGTCTCCATGCCCGGGACCGCGTCCTGCTTCACTCGGAACTCGGGCAGGAAGAAGGAGTGGATCACGTCTTCCGCCGAGAGTGTGAGGCGCACCGGCACGCCCGTGGGGAGGTGGAGCTGGTTCCGCTTCACGAAGTCGTCCCCGGTGCCCAGCCGCCCATCGGCGCCGGGATAGGTCACGTTCCACTCAAATTGCTTGGCCCTCACCTTCAGATCCAGACCCGCGGCCGGAAAGCGCGAAGGGTGCTTGAGGTCCAGCCACGTGCCGGCGCTGGTGACGGCCAGCATCGCCACCAGCACGAAGGGCACCAGCGTCCAGATGATCTCCGTGCGCAGGTGGCCGTGCACGTAGTCCGCTTTGCCGCCCTCGCGGCGCCGGTAGCGGATGATGAAGTAGATCAGAGTCGCCTCGACCACCAGGAACATCGCCCCCGTGACGTAGAGGATGATCGCGTACATCGCGTCGATGTCCCCGCCGTAGGTGGAGACGCTTTCAGGAAACCCCCACTTCATGACGCTCTTCTCCTGTTCACCTGAGAATCCGCCAATGGTCCGAAAAGAAGATCCCTCGACTCCGGGGGCGCGCTGCGCCCCTCCGCTCGGGATGACAGTCGTCCGGCGGCGCGTCGCGCCCCCTCCACTCGCGATGACAGCTCGCCCGACTCCTCAGCTCCCCGCGCCGCCGTGAGCCGTGTGGCCGCCCGCATGGTCGTGCAGCTCGAGGGGCCGGCCCAGCGGGACCACTGCATTCTCCGCCATGCCGGCGTTGTACGTGAACTGCACGTCTTTGGTCTCCTGCGGGCCGACTGTCACGTTCATGGTCTGGGTGCCGTACCTCTCGTGCCACGCCTCGAGCACGTAATCGCCGGGCGGCAGGTTCTTGATCGTGAAGCTGCCATCCCCGCCGGAAACCGCGAAGTAGGGGTGGCTCAGCACGCCAATGTAAGCTTTCATCCAGCCATGGACATCGCATTCGACCGGGATCATTACCTCGGGCGTGCGGAACGAGCGCTTCGATTCCATGGTGGTGGGCTGGCTGATGTTGAAGCCGCGGTTCTCCGTCGGCTTGGCGTTGATGTTGTGCAGCAGCCCGTCACTGTTCTTGATGATCAGGTTCTGATTGGCCTGGAGGCCCAGCACGTGCGGCTGGTAGAGGCAGCCGTTCTGATCAATGGTAACGCCTTCCGCGGGCACGGGGAACGCCTGGTCGGGAAGTCCCTGCTTCACGTAGACAAAGACGTGGCGCAGGGTGCCGTTCGGATTGGCCACGACCTCTTCCGTGAATGCGCCCTGCGCGTGCTTGTCTGCGCAAGTCGGCTCCTCACTCATGTCGATGCGCTTGGCCTGCGGCGCCGTCCCCTGGAAGTTCACTTTGCCGGTGATCATGCCTGCATTGGCGACCTCCATGGCAGGGGCAGCCGCGGCGGGCGCCTCGCCGGCCGCTTCCGGCTGCTCGTCGGCCCCTCCGCCACAGGCCAGAGCCAGCCCGGCCGCGAAGGCCGCGGCCAGCAACGCGACCCCACGCCGGTTCGCGAATCCGAATCGAGCGACGTGTTCGCAGGCCTTCGCCCCACTATTGACTCTAGCTCCTGCCCTTGCCCTTCTAAACATGGTGCCTCCCTCTCGCCCCTGGGTTTACGTGTTCTCCCGGTGCTGCTTCTCCCTGCGTTGCGCCCTGGCGACGACCAGCAGGCCGAGCCCCGCCGTCAGTACGGTGGCCAGCAGCGGCGCGGTGTAGACGGTGCTGGAAGCGGGCGGATCGAGATAAAGATAATACCACGAGCTGATGGCGCCGCGCGTGCCGCGCTCGCCGCTCGATCCGTCCCAGGCAAAGAGCGCGAGCGGAATCGTTTCGCCCGTGCGGAACTGCAGCCGGCCGGCGCTGTCGGCCGTGGTCAGCGTGCGACGCAGCAGCAGCCGCCACTCGGCCTGATCGAAGGTCGCGCTCGCCGTGACCGCCTGCTGCTGCGTGCCCAGCGGCTCGATCCGGCCGAGGCCACGGCCCAGCGCCTCGACGACCGTATCGGGCCGGCTCTGCCAGTGCCACAAATAAACCGGGTCCCGCGCATTGCCCATGAGGAAGTGCGGCCGCGGCGCCATGGGCGCGGGGATGCTGCGCGGGAACTGCACGGCCAGCGCATCCGGCAGCGGGCCCGCGGCCGCCGTGTCGCCGTCCGCCGGTTCCATGTGCACGCGCAGCCGGTCCTGCCACTCGAACCACTCGGGGTCCGGGCTGCGCGAGGGGTCGTGCCAGACCAGCCGCAGCGCGAGCTCCCGGCCGTTGTGCAGCGCCTGGACCCACACCCCGTCCACGGTCGGGGAGAACCAGCGCGCCCGCACCATGATCTGCCCCACCAGCGGGATGTAGTAGCGCTCGACATTCGCCCAGGCACTGTCCTCGGGCGAGGCGGGCATTGGGCCTTCCCTGCGCTGGGCCCGCACGACCTCGCGCACGCGCGGCGGCTTCTCCGGTGCCAGGCTGCGGACATACTGCGCCACGCGCCACAACTGCTCCTCGGTCAGGAACTTGGACTCGAGCAGGTCCGTGAACGAAGGCATGGGTGTGCCGTCCAGGCCGGTGCGCAGGCGGCGGTAGATCTCCTCGGCACTGCCGCCGCCGTTGAAGTACCAGTTCTCGGTGAGGTCAGACGGCCGGATGGGGAACCCGTTGTCGTCTTCCTGGGTGGGCGCCGACGGCCCGTCTCCCCGTCCCGCCCGGCCATGACACTTCCAGCACTCGATCTTATTGAACAATTCGCGGCCTTGCGCAAGAGCTTCCTCGCCTACTCCGGGCGGGCGGCCGAATTCCATGGCCTGGGGCGCCTGCTCCGACTGGAAGAAGCGGGAGAAGGTTTTCAGGTAGGCGACCAGCGCCTCCCGCTGCGACTTGCTCAGCTTGTCCTTCCAGCCGGGCATAGCCGTGCCCGGCATGCCCTGGTCAATGACGCGCCTGATGTCGGAATCCAGTGGCAGCGCGCCACTGGGCGTGGACCGGATCTGGTAGAGCGCCTGCGTGAAGTCGCGGGGCCGCGGCAGCATGTACGCGGCGGCCGGGCCGTCTCCCTTCCCCTCGACGCCGTGGCAGCCGGCGCACCACTTGTCGTACACGGCTTTGCCCGGGTGGGGCTGCTGGGTATGGCCCGGGCCAGCAGCGCCCACAACGAGCGTGGCAGCTATCCAGCTCACCCGCGCCAGATAGGGAGCCACAGGGACGCAGAGACGCGGAGACGCAGGGCAGGCTTGAGGCGAGCCGATCCCTGCGTCGCAGCGTGGCTGCGTCGCTGCGTCCGGCCCAGCAACGCGAAGGGGGTTACTCATTCGCCGCCAGCTCCTCCCAGGTGCGCGGCGCCCAGCCGGTCTGCTCGTACAGGAAGATGATCACCGCCCAGATCTCCTCCTCGGTCAGGAACTCCTCCCACGCCGGCATGGCCGAGTTCCACGGCGTGCCCTCGCGCGGCAGCCCCGGGCCGCCTTTGGCGACGCGCCAGAACACGAAGCTCTCCGTGAGCTGCGCAATCGTGCCGTTGTCCGTGAAGTCCAGTGGCGCAGGGTTGAAGCCGTGCGCGTAATGTCCCCGCCCGTCCAGGCCGTCGCCGTGGCAGGGTACGCAGTTCTGGTAGTAGATCTGCTTCCCCCGCTGGTAATCCTCCGCGATCGAGCCGTCCGCGCGCAGCGGGTTCTCCAGCCCCGCGAGCGTGATCGCCCTGCCCCGGAAATCGATGCGGCCAGGGTTCGAGGGGTGGATCGAACGCAGGCTGGGCGGCGGCGAGACAGTCGGCCGCACTTGCTCGTAGGTGATGAAGCCCACCAGCAGCGGCACCGTGACCAGCAGCACGAGGCGCAGCGTGCGCTTGTCCGGGTCAACGACCAGCGCCTGCAGCGGCTGCTTGAACTCGCGCCAGCGTGCCTCGCTGTCGCTCACGTAGATGAGCAGGCCTACGAGCACGGTCGCCATGTACTGCAGCAGCACGCTATCGGGCACGGGCGCGCTTTCGAAGCCGAAGAGCGGCGGCAGGTAGGCGATGCCGAACTCGAAGAGCGCGTAAGCCAGTACGAGCAGCAGCAGCGCCTGCCAGAAAGGATGCCGGAGGTATTCTCTCACCAATGGATCCTCTGCTGGTCGTCCTGACCGGAGCGACGCACGCCGTCGCGCAGCGGAGGGATCTTCTCGAGGCGTCTGCGCGCAGTCACGTCCGCTAAGATCCCTCGACTCTGCCGCGCTCCGCGCGTCTCCGCTCGGGACGACAATGACCCACTCACTTCAACCCCGAAAGGAACCGGACCAGCGCCTCGAGCTGCGCCGCCGAGAGCTGCTGCCCGAAGTTGGGCGGCATGACGCCCGCCATGGCCTCGTAACCGCGAGCGGTATCCGCGTTCGGCTCGAGGATCGCGCGACGGATGCGATCCGGGGTGAGGCGAGTGCCCATGCCGGTGAACGGCGGGCCCACGGGCGCCCCCTCATCGCCTAGCTGATGGCAGCCGAAGCAGCCGCTGCCGCGCAGGATCGCCAGCGGCTCGAGGCTGGCGCCCGCGGGCGGGCCGGCAGGCGCCGGCGCGGCAGCAGTGGCGCCAGGCGCGGGCGCCGGGGCGCCGCCACCACTGGCCTGCTCCGCCCGCGCGATGTCCTCGGCCGTGACGTCCACCTGCCCGCCCTGAATCTCGAGGAACGCGACCAGGGTCCAGATCTGGGTGGGCGTGAGGCCGCGCGTCACGTCCGGCATGGCCGGAAAGCCGGCCACCACGAACTTGCCGGGCGCGACCAGCGACTCGTGCAGGTACTCCTTGCAGGTCAGGCCCGGGACCCGCTCGCCGCAGCGCGCGCCGATCGTACCCGTGCCCTTCTCGTCCGTGAGCAGGTTCGGCGCACGCGCGCCCAGGCCATGGCAGGCCGTGCAGCCGCCGGCGCCAGTGAAGAGCTGCTCGCCCGCCGCAACCAGCTCCTCGGGCGTGACCTCGCCGCCGAACGCTACCTCCTCGGGTACTTCCGACTCGAGCTGCGGAATCATGTTGGCCAGCAGCGTATAGAACGCCACGGTGGCCAGCACCACGCCCAGGATCTTGAGGTTAGTCGCCAGCATCGCCGGTCGCTCCCTCAATCCCCCTCCGCCGCCTCTGGCACCAGCTTGGGCTTCTCGACCAGGCCGCCCAGCCAGAACACGAAGCCAATGAGCCCGAGGAAGATCAGCACGCAGACGCTGATCACCTGGGCTCCGTAGCCCAGGGCGGGCGTGGCGGCCCACTCGCTCCGGTCGCGCATCACTTCCCAGATGTGCCAGTGCTGGCGGATGCCGCTGCGGGCGAAGCCCATGAGCCCCATGAGCCAGGTGAAGGTCACGGCCAGCACGAAGAGCGCGTACTGCGAGCGGGCCGGCATCTCGCCCCAGCGGATCGCGCCGCGCGAGCCGGCGCCGCGCAACATGAGCACGTCGAGCGTGGTGACCGAGACAATGGCGAAGAGCACGGCCAGCACCTGGTAGACGCTGAAGCCGATGCGCACGATGGCCGAGACGAAGTAGCCGCGGATGCCGTAAAAGGTGACCACGGTGGCGGCCAGCACGAAGATCACGCCCTGCACCTGCGTCGCCGTCCTGGCCCAGCTCACCTGCGGCACGGCGTTCGCCCGCCGGTAAAGCAGGAAGGACAGAAAGGTGGTCAGGATCATGAGGTTGACCGCCGTGTTCTTGGCGCTCATGAGACCCAGCACGCCCAGGAAGGGGTGGTGCGAACCGCCCATGGCCTCGAGCTCCTCGCGGCTCGCGATCATGGTGTGCGGCGTCGCCCAGACGATCACGCCGGCGATCAGGATCAGCAGCATCCAGCGCGTGTAGGGCACGAAGCGCTCGGCCCCCGGGATGCGGCCCATGCCTACCCAGAGGTAGTAGTTGCCTGCCAGGAAGAGCACGCCGATGAGGAAGGCCTGGATGATCCAGAGCCAGCTCATGAAGCCGCCCATCATGGTGGTGCCCATCTGCTGGTTGTAAGCATAGACCTCGCGGCCCAGCCAGTAGCCCGCGAAGGGGAGGATGATCAGCGCGCTGATGGCGATGAAGTTGCCCACATAGCCCATCCAGTCGTAGTGCGCGCGCTCCTCGTCCGTGCGCGCCGCCAGGAAGCGGTACGCCGCATACGCTGCGACCACCGCTCCGCCGAACACCACGTTGGCGATCAGCCGGTGAATGTTGATGGGCATCCAGGTCGCGTTGGCGATAGCGCTCCACAACTTCACGCCCCCGGGCGCGGCGTCCGGCGTCACGGCTGCGGGCGGGCTCATCATGTAGCTGAGCCAGGCATTGGCAATGAACATGACCGTGGTGCCCCAGACGTTGAGCAGGATGCCCAGTGTCCAGTGCCACCACTTGGCGGCCCCATACTTCCAGCGGTCCCAGCCGTAGTAGTAGAGGTAGAGCGTGAACGACTCGAGGAAGAAGAGGCCGGCGTAGACCCACATGGACAGCTCGAAGATCTCGGTCAGGTGGGCCCAGACCCGGGGGTACAGCGTGGTCAGGAAGAAGACCAGGACGGTGCCCCATATGGCCGTGGCGCTGTAGGCCACCAGGAGCAGGCGCGTGAACTCCTTGGACAGCCGGTCGTAGCGCTCGTCCTTCCCCAGGATGCCGATCAATTCGGTCATGACCGCGAAGATCGGCACGCCCAGCACAAAGGCCGCAAACATGAGGTGCACTTCCGCGGCTATCCAGACGGCCGTGCGGCTGCCGATGCGGGGGAAGCTGCCGTACTCGCGCCCGGCGCTGGCCTGCTGCGCGAGCAGCTCGCCCCCCGTCAGGGCGGAGATGAGGAGCAGTCCCGCGCCGGCGGCCAGGACGAGCCACAGCGCGCGCGCGCGGGTCCCGAAACGGCTCGAGTTCCGGCGGCTCACGAATCGCCCCGGGCGCGCAGGAAGAAGGGCCGCCGCTTCGAGAAGTCGACCGGCAACTGCTGCCGCACCTCGTCCAGCAGCACGGCCGTGACCTCCGCGTAGCGGTGCTCGCGCGCATACTCCTCGACCCGGGCTACGACCACGGCGCGTACGAAGCTGGGCACCCGCGCGATCCGCTGGCGCGCCTCGGGCGTCCAGCGCAGCCCCGGCGCTTCCGCCATGCCGTAGGTCACACGCGCCCGGGGCTCGACCAGCGCCGCCTCGCCGCTGGGCTCGTAAGCGCAGGAGAGGTCCGGGCCGAGGTAGTCCCCGCCTTCGGCAAACGCCCGCGCCCGGCAGCCGCCGCACACCTTGCGGTACTCGCAGCGCCCGCACTTCCCGCCCAGCTCGCCCTCGCGCAGTGCCCGGAACAGCGCGGAGCCGGTCCAGACCTCCGCGAAGCTCTGGCGCCGCAGGTCGCCGGCGACCGCGGGCAGATAGGGACAGGGCGTCAGCTTGCCCTCCGGCGTGATGCGGCAGTACTGCACGCCGCAGGGGCAGCGGGTCTCGTAATTGAGGAGCGGCGAATCGGCAGCGGCCTGGTATGCGTGCCGCATGATCTGCGGCTGGCACTTCGAGCGCACCATCATCCGGCCCCGGTACTCCTGCTCGAGCGCCAGCAGCTCCACCAGCACCTCGTCGTTCTCCCGCGGCTCGAGGCCGCG
>JACQVE010000320.1 GCA_016209965.1 Gemmatimonadota bacterium
GCGCCGGGCCGGGCGGGGTCGGGCACGGCCACGGAGGACATGCAGTCCCGGAGGATGTAGACCTTGCGGGCCAGGCTGGGGTCGACCTGGCCGAGCAGGTCATCGATGGTGCTCTTCACGCAATGGCTGGCCGCCTGGCCGGCGATGATCAGCGCATCCGCCGCCGTCAGCGTCTCCAGGAACGCCCTGCTGCGGGGTGCGAGCGGCTGGCCATCGAACGTGGTCGTCACCTCCGGGCCGAGCGCGGAGTAGTACTCGGTGAGCGGAGTATCGCCCTTCACCTGGATGGAGGCGGGCGCCCGGCGCGCATAGGCGTGGAACATGCGCGCCTCGTGGACCACACCCACCAGCGTATGCCCCTCGCTCCCCAGGATGCAATGCGGCGGCCAGAGGTAGAGGCGGTACTTCCCCCGGCGCCCGAGCTTCTGGCAGTAGTGCTCCGCGTGCTTCCGGAGCCAACCATAGTCGCCGTGCGCGACCCAGTCCGCGACCGCCGGGTTGGGACGCAACTTCCCCGCCTGCACCTCCGCTGCGCTCACCTCGCGGTGCGGCCCGGGCGGCTGCTCCTGCTCGTCCAGCCAGAACTCGGGGGAGAAGATCTGGTAGGGGTAGTGCGTGTCCAGCGTGCAGGTGAGGCGGCTGATCACGCCCAGGTTGCGGTAGATGAAGCGGGCCGTGCGGTCATTGTCCTCGAGCGCGCCGCGGCCGCTCCGCCCGCCGACATAGAGCGCGCCCTCGGGGAAGCAGAAGTCCTTCTGCACGTCGATCAGCAGCAGGTGAATCTGCCGGCGGTCGGCCGCGGCAGCGGGTAGGCCGTGCTCCGCCCGCCAGGCGGTGGCCCGCTCGAAGAGCGCTTGCTGGTCCGGGCGGTAGCCCCAGGCCGAGGCGTGGCGCGGGTCATAGAAGTCGGGGACGGGCAGCTCGGCAGGCGCGCTGCTGGCGGACATAGGGCAAGTCTCCTGCGGCGATGCACGAATCCAGAGAGCGTTGGGACCCGTGGCTGCCCCGTCCCCCACCCCCCAGGCCCGCCCGGGCAGGAGGTGGGGCGGCGGCCGGCCCGGCGAGACCATCGCTAACATATGCCGACGAGAGGATCCCGACTACCCCGCACCCTGGCGGGCCCCAACGTCCTCGCGCGAGAAGGTCCCGGCCCCGCGCAATTCAGCTTGCGGGCGCAAGACGCACCAGCGCGCAGCACGGCGCCTTGCGGCAGGGTATGTTCACGCTTACACTTTTGCCATATGAGTGGTCCGATCGCGGTCGACGACCTCACCGCCGAAGAGCGAATCGAGCTCATTGGGAGGCTGTGGGACAGCCTCGACCCCGCCGTCGCTGCGCCGATCACGCCCGCATTAGCCGCCGAGCTGCACCGCCGCGAGGCGGAAGCTGACGAGGCGCCTGAGGCAGGCGATGACTGGGCAGACATCCGCGACGAGCTCCGCAAGAAGCTTCGGTAGGTGCGTCGGCTCCGTGTTCGCAAGATCGCGAGGGCCGAGATCGTTGCTGCCTTCGAGTGGTATCTCGAACGCTCCCCCGCTGCAGCGCAACAGTTCCTCAACGCGGTAGACGACGCGATGACACTTATCGCAGAAGCGCCCGAGCGTCACCCCATCGTTCGGGGTTCATCTTCGTCGCGTTCTCCTGCGGCGCTTCCCCTACGCAGTCTATTACAAGGTCTTCCCGTCGACGATCAGCGTCGTAGGCGTGATTCACGGGCACCGCCACCCGGAGACGTGGTTGCGGCGCGCTGCGCCCTAACAAGCCGCTGCAGACTGACGAGCGGCTTGGGGACCGTGAGGTGAAGTTGGAACGATTCTCCAACGCCGCTCCCGGGGACGGCGCCGCGCTTCAGGAGGCGAGGCAGGTGGGCGAGCTGCCCGGTGCTCGAGGTGGCGCAGGCGACACGGGTGGGCTGGATTGGCTCCAACTCGGCCGTCTGATCTGAGTGCCAGGCCCTCGCCTCAGGAGACGAGCATGCTTCAGGAAAACGATCCCGCGCCCGAATTCGAGCTGCCGGCTGACGACGGCTCGACCGTGCGCCTCTCGGATTTCCGGGGCCGCAAGGTTGTCCTCTACTTCTATCCCAAGGACGATACGCCGGGGTGCACGACGCAAGCCTGCGGGCTACGGGACCGGCTGCCGGAGCTCGAGGCCCGCGGCGCCCTGGTACTGGGTGTGAGCCCCGACTCGCCGGCTTCGCACGGCGGTTTTCGGGACAGGTACGGCCTGCCGTTCCGCCTGCTGGCCGACACCGAGCACAAGGTAGCGGAAGCCTACGGCGTGTGGCGGGAGAAGAGCATGTACGGCCGCAGCTTCTGGGGGAACGAGCGCACCACTTTCCTGATCGACGAGGCCGGCCGCATCGCGCGCATCTTTCCGCGGGTCAAGCCGGCCGAGCACGTGGACCTGGTGCTGGGGGCGCTGAGCTGAGCTGCCAGCGCCTTGCGGAAGGCCAGCGTTGCTCCCCTGCCGACCGCGCACAGCGGGTTCGTGTCGAAAGCCGCACCGTACCTGTGCCCGCTCTTGAAGCACACCGTTGCGCCATGGAGGTACTTTCACTGCGGAGGACACGGAGGGCACGGAGGGGCGGGAAGCCTCGCCAACGCCGCTGGATCCCGCGCTCCCGGCGCGCGCGGCACCGAGCTGATACGTTCTCGAAATTGCGAAACAGTTACTGAGCCCCTGTTGAACACGGATCCTGCTCACGAGCAATTCTCCGACCAACCGCGGCGTGGGAGGTCCCGGCCGGAGGCGTTGCAGGCCGCGGCCGTGCGGGTTCCGGCCAGCACCTCGAACCTGGGCGCGGGCTTCGACGCGATCGGTCTGGCGCTGGACCGCTACCTGACCGCTCGCTACGAGCGGGGCGCCGGCGAGCTGCGCGTCGAGCGCCGCGGCACGCTGGCCCGGCTGGCCGTCTCGCCGGACGAGGACGTGCTGGTCAGGGCCTTCCGGACGAGCTGCCGCCGGCGCGGCCTGCCCGAGCCCAGAGGCTGGCTGGTCGCGGACTCCGGGATCCCGGTGGCCCGAGGCCTGGGTTCTTCGGCGGCAGCCGTGGTCGCCGGCCTGGCCCTGGCCGCCGCTGCCACCGCACCACACCTGCCCGACGGGGACACGGCGGGACCCGGGGAGATGGAGACGGGACCGGGGGAGGCGGAAGCAGCCCATGGGATCGCAGGGTTCGACCGGCAGGCGGCGCTGCGCGAGGCGGAAGCGCTCGAGGGCCACCCGGACAACGCCGCGCCCGCGCTGCTGGGCGGGCTGGTGGGCGTGGCCCGGGACGGCGCGGGCCGGGCAGGGGCCTTCCGGCTGCCGCTCTCCCCAGCCATCGCCTTCGCGTTCGCCGCGCCCGGCCTGGGCGTGGCCACTGCCGAGGCACGGGCCGCGCTGCCGGCCGCCGTACCGCACGCGCTGGCGGCCCGCGGGCTGGGCCGGGTGGCGGCCCTGGTCCGCGGCCTGGAAACCGCGGACCCGGAATTGCTGCGCCTGGGCTTCTCTGACGAGCTGCACATGCCCTACCGGCTGCCACTGATCCCGGGCGCCGCCGCGGCGCTGGCTGCCGCACAAAGCGCGGGCGCCTGGGCGGCCACCATCTCCGGCAGCGGCTCCGGGCTGATTGCGGCGTGCCCGGCCGGCCAGGCCGCGGCGGTCGCGGAAGCCATGGCGGCGGCGTTCCGCGACGCGGTGCGGGAAGGCGAGGTCATCTGGTTTGCCGCGTCGCCCGACCTGGAAGGCCTTCGCTTCCTCACGCCCGTATGAGCCCGCGAGCCCGCCCGGGAGTGCTGGCCCGCTACCGCGAGCTACTGCCCGTCACGGCACGCACACCCGCGCTCACGCTGCACGAGGGGGATACGCCGCTGCTTCCCGCGCTGCGGCTGGCCAAGTGGGTCGGCGTCCGGGAGCTCTACCTCAAGTACGAGGGGCTGAACCCGACGGGCTCGTTCAAGGACCGGGGCATGGTGGTGGCGGTGGCGAAGGCGGCCGAGGCCGGGGCCGAGACGGTGCTGTGCGCGTCCACCGGCAACACGGCCGCCAGCGCGGCGGCGTACGCGGTGCGCGCGGCCATGCAGGCCGTGGTCCTGCTGCCCCAGGGTAGCGTGGCCGCGGGCAAGCTGGCGCAGGCGGGCATATACGGCGCGCGTGTGCTGGCGCTGGACACCGGGTTCGACGGCTGCCTCGACATCGCGCGCGAGCTGGCCGGCCGCTACGCGGTCGCGCTGGTCAACTCGGTCAATCCGCACCGCATCGAGGGGCAGGCCACGGGCGCCTACGAGATCTGCGATGCGCTGGGCGATGCGCCCGCGGTGCTCGCGCTGCCGGTGGGCAACGGGGGGAACATCACGGCGTACTGGCTCGGCTTCCGCCGCTACCAGGAGCTGGGCGGATCCCGCCAGTTGCCGCGCATGCTGGGCGTGCAGGCGGCGGGCGCGGCGCCGCTGGTGCTGGGGCACCCCGTCGAGCGGCCGGAGACCGTGGCCACGGCCATACGCATCGGCCGGCCCGCGACCTGGGAGCCGGCCCTGGCCGCGGCGCACGACTCGGGCGGCGCCATCCTAGCCGTCGAGGACGAGGAGATCCTGGAGGCCTACCACGAGGTGGCCCGGCGCGAGGGCGTGTTCTGCGAGCCGGCATCCGCCGCCGGCATCGCGGGCCTGCGCCGCGCCGTGCGGGCGGGGCAGGTCGAGCCGCAGCAGCGCTGCGTCTGCATCCTGACCGGCCACGGCCTCAAGGACCCGGAGCGCGCGCTGGCCGCGAGGGTGAACGTGGTCGAGGTCGGCGGCAGAAGCGAGGACGTCGCCCAGGCGCTGGGCTGGAAAAGCTAGCGGACGAAAAATTTCACTGCGCTGGAATCATCCGGAGCCGGCATCAAGGGGTGGGCTACCCCCTAGGAATCCGGCGCCGCCTGGCTCTTGTCTCCCCAGCGCGGGCGGAGCGCCGGGTAGCCGCGGGCGCCGCAGCCGGGGCAGCGCTCGGCCAGCGACCAGATGGTCCTGCGGCAGTGCGGGCACTGGGCGCGGCTCCCTTGCGTATCGCGGCCCTCGAGCCGGGACGGCGCGCCGCAACCCGCGCAGGCGGACGAACGTCGCGGGAGCTCCGCACCGCAAATAGCGCAGGTGGACACGGGCAGCAGTATGCAGGCTCCCGGGCCGGAACGCCAGCCTTCACTTCCGGACACCCGACGCGCTATCTTCGGGCCCGTCTCCCGGGCTCCGTGCAAGCCCGCCCGGGCGCCGCGCCTAAGAATGCCGGGCGATGCAGGACAGCGCCGCGCCCCGACGTCGCAGCATCCCCACACTTCTCGACCGTGAAGAGGCGGAAGCCATGAACATTACCGGCCGCATTGCCGCGAAGATGCTGTTCCGGGGCATCCGCAACCGCATCGAGCAGCGCCCGCTCTCCGTCTCCTTCGAGATCACGCACGCCTGCACGGCCAACTGCTGGCACTGCAACTGGGGCGGCCCGGTCAAGGGCGAGAAGCGGCTGGGCGCGGAGGACTACGCCCGCATCTGCCGCGATCTGCGCCCGGTCGTCGCGCACATCTCGGGCGGCGAGCCGCTCGCCCGGAGCGACGTCTACGACATCGTGCGCGCCATGGCCAGGCCGGGCGATCTGCCCTGGATGGTGATGGTGAGCAATGCCTCGAATCTTACGGTCGAGAGATACCGCCGGCTGCGCCAGGCGGGGATCAACCAGTTCTCGATCTCGCTCGATTTCCCGGACGACCGGCACAGTGAGTTCCGGCGCATTCCCGGGCTCTTCCAGAAAATGGACCGCGTGATCCCGCGGCTGGCGGCACTGGGCAACAATGACGTCTCCCTCAATGCCTGCATCACGGCCTGGAACTTCCGCGAGGTGCCGGAGATGGTGCGGCTGGCGAAGCGCTGGGGCACGCCCATCAACTTTTCCGCCTACACGCCGCTGCGGCTCAGCGACCTGCGGGGCATGCCGGCGGAGGAGACCTATGCCGAGCTGCGGCGCGTGTTCGAGACCGTGATCGCCATGAAGCGGGCGGGGTACCCGGTCTATACCTCGGAGCGCGTACTCTGGAAGTTCTACCGCTTCCTGACCGGGGGAACGATTCCGGGCTGCCAGGCGGGCCGCCGCTTCCTGGTCATCAACCCTGATGGCCGGCTCACTCCCTGCGCCATGGTCATGGCCTACCACACCTCGCAGCGGACCATGCTGCGGGAGTTCACGCGCCACAACACCTGCGAGATGTGCTACATCTCGACGCGGGCCAACACGGAGAAGACGCCGTTCGAATTCGTGGCGGACAACCTGCAGCTGCTCCTCGAGCGCATCTTCCGGCGGAGATCCCGGCTGCCCGATACCACCCTGCCCTGGGCTGAGGAGGCCGAGGCCGATGCCGTAGCCGAGGAGCTGGCGTCCGCCGACTAGAGCCCTTGGCCCGAAAAGACCCGCCAGAGCTTCAGGCGTTGACCAGGCTGCGCTCGCGTGGTGGCCATTTCACGACGCTATCCAGCGCGAGCGCGCCTGGCCCGGTCAGCGCCAGGGCCGCAGCACCCGCGCAGAGGAGGAGGACCAGCTCGATGCCGCCCTCGGAAGCGAAGAATCCTCGTTTCGCGTGGACGATCAGCATGGCCACGAACACGTCGGTCCATGGGTCTGGCCTCCTGCGCTCAGTTGGAAGTGGGCTCGCGGGACGGGCGGGCCGGCCGTTCCGCCTCCAGTCCGGCCTCCAGCGCCTTGGCAATGCGGGCGCGGCTTTCGACCAGGTGCGCGCGCGTGTAGTCGTCGGCGGCGGCGCCGGCCGCCAGCCGCCGGGCGATGCGCTGGTCCAGCTCCTGGAGCCGCAGGCGCGCGACCGCGCGCGCGTCCGCGGGCATGCGCGTCGGAGGCGTGACCAGGATCTCGGTCATGCGGTCCAGGTAGGCGCGCTGCAGGTCGCGGCGCGTCGCGCGGATCGGGCGCGCGCCGTCCGTCCACAGCTCGCCCCAGACGGTCCGCGTGATGCCCGCCAGCAGCTCGGGGATGGTGAGCACGTCCGCGGGGCCGTACTTCAGCTCGGCGTCGCGGATGCGGGCGAAGAGCAGCGGGCTGGTCATCTGCTCGAGCAGCGAGCGCTGCAGCTCAAGCACCTGCTCGAGGAACGGGTAGTCGATGCGGCCATCGAAGTTGTTGGTCTCGCCCCAGTGGCTCCAGCGGTTGGCGCCGAAGCGGGCCAGCACGGCGCGCGGCAGCTCGAAGACCTGCTCGCCGAACGCGTGCTGGCGCAGGAACTCGAGCGCCTCCTGCTGCTTCGCCTTGGGCACCTTGACCCAGGGCGCGCGCCCGCCCGGGTCGCCCACGTGGTCCCGATAATGGTACTGCCCGCCCAGGTACTTGACCGCGGGAGCCAGCGCGCGGCCGTACTCGTTGAGCAGGCTGCGGAACGCGTCGGTCACGTCGGCGTAGCGGGAATTGTCCCGCAACACGTTCTCCGCCAGCGCCGGCCAGAGGCCGGAGAGCAAGCGGGTGCGGCGCTTGCCCCAGGCCAGCGGGTCCGCGCTCAGGTCGTAGACATTGACGGTCGGATCGAGTGCGCCCGGGCCGCGCGCGTCGTCGTCCGTGCCGTAGGCGTGGCCGGGACGCGCCGCCTCCCGCGCCAGGGCCGCGGCGCGCGCGTCGTCGGGCGTGTAGCCGTAGCTGATGGCCCAGACGTCGTAGGAGCCGACAGTAGGGTTGTAGAAGTAACCGCTGCTGCCCTTGGCATCGAGGTTGACCGCCGGGTACTCCATGACCGAGCTGAACACGCCGCGCGCCTCCGCCCACTCCGCGTCCGGCAGCTTCTCGAGCGGCGTGTCGCTCGAGGAGCGGAAGTTGTGGCGCAGGCCAAGCGTGTGCCCGACCTCATGCATGGTCACCCACTTGAGCGCCTGCTCTACGTACTCCGCGGGTACCGGGTCGCCCGGCCCGATGTCGCCGGCGGCGGCGAGCAGTGCACGCAGTGCGGCGCCCTGCTCCAGCAATGCAGCGCCCAGCGAGGCCGCCTCACCCCCGGCCTCGAGCCAGTCCAGCTCCCCCGGGGTGGACTCCAGCATCTCGCTGACCACCTGGCTGGGCCGGACCATGGTGCGCCAGGCCCGCCTGAAGCCCAGCACCATGTTGCCCTCCATCAGGATGTCCGCATCCAGGACCTCGCCCGTGCGCGGGTCCACGGTCGAGGGTCCGATCGCGCCGTAGCCCGGCTGGTCCGAGGTGTTCCAGCGGATGCTGGCGTAGCGCAGGTCCTCCGCGTCCGCGCCCTCGGGGAGCGGCTCGGCGCGGATCGCGTTCCTCCAGCCGGCCGCCTCGAAGGCGCGGTTCCAGGCTTCGACGCCCGCCTTGATGGCCGGCCGGTACGGCTCCGGGATACCCGGATCCAGGTGGTAGACGATGGGCTGCATCGGCTCGACCGGCTCGCCGCGCGCCGCCGCGGCCGGGTCCTTCGGCTCCAGGCGCCAGCGGTTGATCCAGCGCTGGAAGAAAGAGGCGCCTTCGTCTTTGGAAAAATCCTTGTGCGCGGTCAGGAAGTAGCCTACCCGGTCGTCCGCGGCCCGGGGCTGCATGGGCCGTTCCGGCAGCCGGGCCAGCGAATAGTGCACCGTAACCGGGACGTAGCGGCTATCCGGAACACTGGTGAGGCTGCCCGGTGTGAGGCTGCCCGGCGTGAGGCTGCCCGGCTGCGGCGGCCGGAACGTCAGCTTGGCCCGGAGGTTCAGGTTGTCCGGGAACGACTTCACCGCTTCGAGGTAGCTGCGCGAGCGGTCGAAGCTGGCGCGACCCGGCTGACCCGGCCGCTCCTCCCCGGCGCCCAGCCGCTCGCCCACGGCCGAGAGGTCGGAGACCAGCCAGTCGTGCACGTCGATGACCAGCGCCGAGTCCTCGCGCACCGACTCGATGCGGGCCGACTCGAGCACGGAGGCGCCGAAAGTGAGCTGCACCGCTTTCTCGACCGCCGAGCCGGGCGGCGCCACGAACCGGTGCGGCCGCTTCAGCAGGAAAACGCGGTCGCCCTGGCGCTCGAGCGCGACGATGTTAGCGTCCCGCGTCAGCATGGTCCCGCCGAAGATGCCGCGGGCGCCAATGCCCTGGGCCACGGTAAAGGTCAGGATCAACTCGCGGCCCAGCCGGTCCCGCGGGATGGCAAGGTAGAGATGGTCGCCCTTCTGGTAGCTGTCGAACAGACCGGTCCGGGCGGTCGCGCCGCGCGTCAGCTCCGCAAACGGCTTGAGCCCGTCCTGAGACCCGGACTGCGGCCGGGCCGCCGCTTGCTGTTGGGGCGGCTGCTGCTGCTGCGCCGCGGAACGGGTCGGCTGCTGCTGGGCCGCGGGCTGCAGGGGCTGTGGCGGTTGCGGCTGCGGCTCCGGTGCCGTGCGGCCGGATCCGGAGGCACAGCCCAGGGCGGCGGCCAGGGTAAGGCCGGCAACGAGTCGGTTCATGGAAGTCTCCGCGAAACAGATGGAAGGGAATGTCAGCTAGACGCAGGCGCGTCCCGGCATGTTAGGTCTTGCGGTCCGCCCCGGCCAGTGCTGCAGGCTGCGCTCGAGGGCGCGGAGCGCGACCAGCCGGGCCCGCGTCCCCAGCGGGGGCGTTGTGGGCGGCACGCGAGCGGTACCTGGACGTCGCGGCTTGCGTCGCGCGCCGGCCCGCGCCTATGCTAGAGGGCGCGATCCCGCCGCTTTATCTGACGAAGGGATACTGACTTAGGCAGACCTCGTGAAGGGGCCTTGACATTACGCCTGGGATCCGCGACACTTTAGTTGCCATTTGTTCCCCGCCTGACACGCCGCGAGGCCTCGGGCGGGGTTATTTTTCAGCTGGCGGTGAATGAACGCCGAGCCTCCTGTCAAGCGGGCCTTCGTGTTCGTCGATGGCCCTCTTCCACTCGGCGCGCGAGGCCTTCGGCTACACCTACCCGAATTACGACATAGCGGCCCTCGCCCGAGAGCTCTGCGCGGGACACGGTTGGGCGCTCACCGCGGTCCGCTTCTACACCGGGATTCCCAATCTGTCCGATAGCCCCTTCTGGCATCACTTCTGGACGCACAAGCTCTCGGCGATGGGCCGGCAGGGCGTGGTCGTCTTCAGCCGGTCGCTGCGGTACCGCAATCGTACTATCACGCTACCTGACGGAAGACAGCACACCTTCCGGCTCAGCGAAGAGAAAGGCGTCGATGTCCGGCTCGCGCTCTGAAAATGGCCAGCAAGGTCGAGCGCGCCGCTTGTACCGGCTGGCAGGAGTTGGGCAGCGCGGGTCGCGGAGTTTGCGCGCGGCTACCCCGAACGGCTCGCTCGGGGTGAGGAAACCACCCCCAATCCCGGCTCGGTGTTGAAGCGCAGCCGCCCGTCGGGCTCGAGCCCGGGCCCGCGGAACGGGTCGTGGGCCAGCAGCGCGGCGCCGTCCAGGTCGACGTAGTCGGCGAGCGGCGCGAGCTGGACGGCCGCGGCGATGCCCAGCGTGCTCTCGACCATGCAGCCCAGCATGACGCGCAGCCCGTGCGCGCGCGCCACGTGTACCATGCGCAGCGCCTCGCGCAGCGAGCCGCATTTGGCCAGCTTGATATTGATCCCGTCCACGCAGCCGGCCAGGCGGGGGATGTCGGCGGCGATAAGGCAGGACTCATCGGCAATGATCGGGATCCGGGCGCGCTCGCTCACCCGCCGCAGCCCTTCGAGGTCGGCCGGAGGCAGGGGCTGCTCGATCAGCTCGATACCCTGCTCCTCGAGCAAGGGCAGCATGGCGAGCGCCCGGTTCACGTCCCAGCCGGTGTTCGCGTCCACGCGCGGCGTGGCGGCTGGCGCCTCCTCGCGCAGCAGCCGCAGCACCTCCTCGTCCCGGTCCGTGCCCAGCTTGACCTTCAGGATCGGATACCCCGCAGCCTCGCGCAGCTTGAGGCGCATGCGCTCCGGCTCGTCCAGCCCGATGGTGAACGACGACTTCGGCGCCGCCGCCGGATCGAGCCCCCACAGCCTCCACACCGGCACGCCCAGGCGCTTGCCGGCCAGGTCATGCAGCGCCGCGGAGACCGCGGCCCGGGCGGCGGCATTGCGCGGCACGGCCCGCTCGAGCTCCTGCTCGAGGCGCTCGAGCGCGAAGGCGTCGTCCCCCCAAACAGGCTCGAGTACCGCGGCCAGCCGCGGCAGCACGGCGACCACGGTCTCCGCCGTCTCGCCGTAGTAGGCGCTGGGCGCGGCTTCGCCCCACCCCTCCAGCCCGTCCCGGTCCCGGAGCCGCACCCACACCGAGCGCCGCACCTCCGGCGCAGCCGCGCGCGCGATATGGAACGCGTGGCGGGTGCGCAGCTCGATAAGCTCGAATTCCAGATTCACGGTTTACTGTATTCGGCCACGGACCCGCCCGCGCGCCGTCGCTTCTGGTGGAGTCCAGAGCCGGCGCATGACCGCTGTGCCTCCC
>JACQVE010000321.1 GCA_016209965.1 Gemmatimonadota bacterium
CGCCGCGCTCGCGCACCTGGACTTCGTGGCGGTTCATCCTTTCCCGGACGGCAACGGGCGCATCGCACGGCTTCTGATGAACCTCTGCTTAGTGACTGCTGGGCTTCCGTGGGTCACCATACGGACCGACGACCGGCTCCGTTACGTCAAAGCGCTCGAGGCGGCGACCGTTGGCGACGACGCGCGGCCGTTCGCGCGGTTCGTGCTTGATTACGTCCTGCAGGCAGTGGACTCCGTTTGAGCCCGCTTCCGCTCGCGGAGTTTCAACCCTTGATGACAGGCTTCCCCGAAAGGACGGCCGCGTCGATCGCGATTCGGTTCTGCCATGACATGGCAGACGTCCTCCTGGCTTGCGAAGGCCGTCTCAGAACAGCGCGAGGCGGCGCAGCAGCAGCGGGTGCGGCCGGCGCTGGTCCAGCCGGCGGAGCCCCACCTGCTGCGCGATCCGCTCCGCCTGGTAGAACTCGGCGGGCGCGAGCCGGCGGTTCAGCTCCGGGTACTTCTCGGCGCTGACCTTCCCGGCCGGGTAGTACTGGTCCATGAGGTTGACATAGGTGTCCGGCCCCAGCTTGGCGGCGATCCACTCGAGGATGGCGCGGGTCTCGTCCAGGCAGCCGGGCATGACCAGGTGGCGCACGATCAGGCCGCGGCGGGCGAGCCCGTCGTCGCCCACCACCAGCTCTCCCACCTGCCGGTGCATCTCCTTGATGGCCGCGCGCGCCGCCTCCGGGTAGTCCTCCGCCTTCATGTAGCTCCGGCTGCGCTCCGCGCTCCAGTACTTGAAGTCGGGCATGTAGATGTCGACCACGCCCTGCATGAGGCGCAGGCTCTCGAGCGCGTCGTAGGCGCTGGTGTTGTAGACAATGGGCAGCCGCAGCCCCCGCTCGACCGCGACCACCAGCGCCTCCAGCACCTGCGGCACCACGTGCTCGGGCGTGACGAAGTTGATGTTGTGGCAGCCGCGCGCCTGCAGCTCGAGCATCATGCCGGCAATGCGCTCGGGCCGCATGCCCGGCGTGGCCGTGCCCGGCTTGACCGCCTGGCTGATGTCGTAGTTCTGGCAGAACACGCAGCGCAGGTTGCAGTGCGAGAAGAAGATGGTGCCCGAGCCGTTCCACCCGCGCAGGCAGTCCTCCTCGCCGAAGTGCGGGAAGTAGCTGCCGACCACGGCGTAGCGCCCGGTCTTGCACGCCGCCCACCTGTCCTCCAGCCGGTTGACCTCGCAGTTGCGGGGGCAGGCGCGGCAGCAGGCCAGCCCGTCGAGCGCCGCCTGCGCGCGCTCCCGCAGCTCGGCGGGGGAGAGGTCCAGGTAGGCCGGCCGGCAGCCGTCGGGCGCGCCCGGGGCGGGGACGCTCCGGGCGGCGGAGGGCGGTGCGGCGGAGGGCGATAGGTTCATGGTTTGTGCGGCAGCGGAGGGCCGCGCGGGCGCTCCTGGATCGACGTCGGCTGCCCGTCATCGACGTCCACTCCCGTGCTCAAAATAGGGCCAAGGTCCGGTCCCCGCATGGGGTGCCACGGCTCCAGGCGGCCGGTGCTGGCGAACCGTCGAGGAGGCTAGCCGGATGCAAGTCCGGCAAGACGGCCGGCTTTTCCGTGAGGCTTCTGCGGTCACCGGCTCGGCCCAGCCGCCGCGGGGGCTTGCCTTGCACGCCTACGGCCTGGCCGTTGCCTCAAGCCTGCTCGCCCGTGGCCGGTCAGGGTAGCCACCTGTGACGGCCACAGGGCATCAGCGGGCGGCCTGACCGGGAACCAGCATGCACCACCGGGCACCGGCACCCTCAGGGCGCTCAGGGCGCCAGGGCGCCGCTCAGGTTGTCCGGCGACGCGCCCGCCATTAGATTGTAGCAGGTTTCGGGACGTGGCGCAGCCCGGTAGCGCACCTGAATGGGGTTCAGGGGGTCGCGGGTTCAAATCCCGCCGTCCCGACTCTCGAATCTGCGGCCCTCTGTCGCGACTTACGCGATGGGGCCGCTCCCTTAAGCGCTCTCCCCGGGTACGGTTGCCGTACAGTTCTCCTTAGCTTCCTGGGCTCGAGACCACGGCGATCGCCGGCGACGCTC
>JACQVE010000322.1 GCA_016209965.1 Gemmatimonadota bacterium
GAGCTGAGCCAGGAAACCGGGGAATGGGAGGCTCTGCTCGCCTCGGCCGCCGAGCTGAGGGCAGAGCGGGCGCCGGCGTGGTTGGCAGCGCGTGTCATGAGCGCGCTCTCCGCTCCGCCTGCGCCTACCTTCTGGCGCGCGGCCTGGGAGTGGCTGCTCCACCCCCAACCCGTGCGCCTGCGGCCGATCGGAGTCATGCTGGCTGGCGCGGCCGCGCTCCTGCTCTTCTGGATCTGGCCGGGTGCGAGGCCGCCGCTACCGGGGACGGGTGCCGCTGGGCCAGGCGCGGCCGCCCAGTTTACGGGTGGGGCGGTTCCGGTGGTATACGTGCAGTTCGTGTTTGCTGCCGAGAGTGCGACCTCGGTGGCGGTGGCAGGCGATTTCAATGGCTGGCAGTCCGCCGGCTACCCGTTGAGCGACGCGGATGGCGACGGGGTCTGGACGGGTCTGTTCGCGCTGCAGCCCGGGCTTCACAAATACATGTTCCTGGTAGATGGCGCACGCTGGCTGACGGACCCTCGAGCGGAGCGCTACGTGGATGATGGCTTTGGCATGCGCAACGCGCTCATTGCCGTGGCGCCGCCGACCGGGAGGGCCTCCTGAGGCGACACCGCGCGCTCCTTGCGTTGGGTCTGGCAGGGGGCGTGCTGGCGCAAGGTCCGCGCGCGGCGTTCGCGCAGCAGGTCAGCCTCTGGCTGGACGCCGGCGCTTCGCACGCCCGGCCGCCCGCCGATGCAGCCGACGGCCGGGCCGGCACCCACGGGCTGCTGGGCGCGCGAGTGCGCGTAGATGGCCGTGCTTCCCTGGAGTTCTCGGCGCAGGGCGGGCGCAGCACCGATGCGGAGAGCGGCAGTTGGTTGAGCGGGATGATCGGCGGTGAGCTGGGTGGCCGCGCCGGAGGGCTCACGCTGGCCGCGGGCGCAAACGCCTTCGGCCTGAATTACGTGGAGCCCTTCGAATACCAGGCGTACGGGTTGGAATTGCGCCCCCGCCTGGGCGCAACCTTAGGCTCTGCGACGCTCAGCATCCAGGGTAACCTGACGCGCGGGGGGTGGGAAAGCGCGACGGCTGGCGAGCGGGCCGGGCTGCTGGGGCCACTCGAAAGCGGCGAGCGCCGTGATGGCCGGTTGCAGGTGACGGGTGGGGCGATCGAGCTCCTGGCCCCGCTCGATCGAGGCGTCTGGCTGCGCCTGGCGGGCGAGCGCTACCGTGCGGTCAACGGCCCGGCCGATGGTGACTACCGCGGCGGATCGGCGGGCCTGACCTTCACGGCCGGCCGTTTCGAGGGCGGTGCGGGCATCCGGCTGTGGCGAACGCCGGCCGGCAGTGAGGGCGGCTATCATGCAGGCCTGGGCGTGTCCCTGAGACCCGACCTCTACGCCTACCTGAATGTCGGCAAGACCGTGACCGATCCGCTCTACGGGACCCGGGGCAGCGCCACGGCCAGCTTTGGCTTGAGCTGGCGCGTGGGGCGCAGCGCGACCCGATCGGCGCCCAGCGTAGTCGAGGTGGGAGCGAAGGCCGGCAAAGGGCGGCGGGTGGTGTTCCGACTTCGCCAGCATGCGGAGCAGGTCGGGCTGGCCGGTGATTTCAGCGATTGGCAGCCCCGGCCCATGCGCCGGCAGGGGAACGAGTGGGTCCTCGAGCTGGTGCTCGCGCCGGGAGTCTACCACTTCTCGTTCGTGCTGGACGGGCAGCGCTGGATGGTTCCTGATGATGCGCCGGGCATGGTCGAGGACGGCTGGGGCCAGCGCAACGCCACGGTCGTGGTCGAGGACACGTAATGTCCCGGGTCAACTCTCTTGCCGGGCGCCCCGGAGCGCTCGTAATGGAAGCAGCCATGAAGCGTATAGCATTCAGCTTGCTGACCCTGCTGGCCGCCGCGCTGGCGCCGATCGCCGCGGGCGGAGTGATGCGGGTGGCCGCGGCGCAGGAGCCGGCAGGCCTTGCCCAGGCCCGAGCCTCGCTTCCGCCCGAAGCCGCGCGGGAGCTCGAGCGCACGGTGTCCGCCGCGCGAGCGCGCGGGTTGCCCACCGAGCCCCTGGTGAGCAAAGCGCTGGAGGGTGCGGCCAAGGGCGTACCCGCCGAGCGCATCCTCGCGGTCGTGCGGCTTCGGGCCGAACAGTTGGGCCGCGCCCAGGCCTTGCTCCAGGGGAGGGCCGCGAGCCCCGCCGACGTAACCGCGGTGGCCGATGCCCTGCAGCGCGGCGTGCCCGAGTCCACCGTGAAGGCGCTGGTCAGCGGCGCGCGCCCCGATGAGCCCGTGGCCCTCGCCGCCCACACCCTGGCCGACCTGCTCGAGGCCGGCGTGCCCGTGCAGGCCGCCCTCGAAGTGCTGACTGCCTGGCGCAGCAGGGGCGCGAATCCAGCCGAGCTCCACGAGCTGCCCGCCGCGGTGGCGCGGCTGGTCCGACAGGGCACGCTTCCCGCCCAGGCGGCCGCCGCCGTTGCCGCCGCCGTTCGCGCCGGGCGCTCCCCCGCGTCCGCTCTCCCGCCCGTGCCACTCGGAGGCACACGCGGCGAGCTGCGCGGCGGCGGCCGCCAGGGACCACCCCTCGCGCCCGGTCTCCTGCCGCCGGCCGAGCGCGGGCGCAACAAGGGTAAGAAACCGCCACCCACATAGAACCACGGGCATTTTTCTCGACCCGCGGAGGCGGCCTGGTCCGCGGCCGAGCCGGAGCAGGCCGCCACGGCCAAGGGTTGATGCCCCGCAGCAGAACCGGCTAACTTCGCCCCTGAAGCCGCCGGCTCGAGGCCGGCCGGTGGGCGGCTGTCATCCGGGGACCGCCGCACCCCGGCCAGCGCAGCCCAGCCGGCCGCGCTGCCTCAAGGATACCCAGAGAGACCCCGATGCCTGTACGTGCCCTCACGCCACCGGGCTTCGCGCTGCTGCTGACGATCCTGCTGCCGCTGGCGGCGCCGGCGCAGCAGGGCGAGGCATACCAGTCATTGACCATGGCATTCGGGTGGGGAGCCATCGCTCCCGTCGAGGACACGCCCTTCCAGGGGGATGCCCTGGACGCGGACCCAGGACTGCAACTGGCCGTGGGGCTCGAGGTCCGCCGCACCCCGTGGCTGCTGGCCTACGCGCGGGGGGATGCCGACGCCGCCGAGATCCGCCAGCACCTGGGGCTCACTGGCGGGCTGCGGCTGCTCTTGCGGAGCAGCGGGCGGATCCGGCCGTATGCCGGCGCCGGGGCCGGCCTGCTGTGGCTAGAGCCGAAGGTGAACGTGGCCGCGCAGGTGCAGCGTCAGTTCGCGTTGCGCGGGGAAGGATACGTCGGCGCCGATTGGGCCGTGCGGCCGGGGCTCCGCTGGTTCGGCGAATACCGGCTGGCCGGCGCCCGCTACACCGCCGTGGGCCGTGTCGAGGGGTGCACGGCCGAGCAGAATTGCGCCACCGAATCGAAGTCGCGCCTGCTGCACCTGGGCCACACGGCCTGGGCAGGTGCCCGGATCAAGCTCTTTTGAGGAAAGCTAGCGCACTTCTTCTTCCTGAATCGGATTGGTCACGAGCGAGCCCTGATCCACCGCGCCGCTGGCACCCTCGGTCACGCCGATCGGAGTCAGCGCGCCGCCGCGCAGGGCGGCAATGAGCCCACCGGCCAGCAGTACTTCCCGCTCCTGCTCGGAGAAGTGGGCCAGCACGACGAATTCCACACCCGCGTCCCGCAGCCGAACCGGGATCTCCTCCTGCCCGTCCATCAGGGCCCGCCGGATATTACTGATCACCCAGGTGTCTCCCTGCCTGGCGCGATCCTTGTCCGCATCCTCGGCAAAGCTAAGCGGCGGGATGCCCTGGGCGATCAGGTTGCGCCGGTGGATGCGGGCAAAGGACTGTGCGATCACGGCTTGCACACCCAGGTACTTGGGCGCCAGTGCGGCGTGCTCGCGGCTCGATCCCTGGCCGTAGTTGTGACCCGCGACAATGAAGCCGCCGCCCCACTCCCGGGCGCGACCGGCGAAGTGCGAATCGAAGCGGCGCAGCGTGAAGCTGGCAATGGCGGCAACATTCGAGCGAAAGGCCATGACGATGGCGCCGTCCGGCGCCAGGTCACCCGTGCTGACGTCGTCGGGAAGTACGATCAGCACACGGCCGACGAGCTCTTCCGGCATCGGCTGCTGCGGCGGCGGCGTCTGGATATTCGGCCCCCGCACGATCTCGATCTTTCGCGCCTCTTCGACCGACGGAGGCGGCACGATATTGCCATCGTGAATGAAGGGCTGGGCTGGCAGCGGCGGCAGTTCGGGCTCCTCGCCCAGATCTCGAGGGTCGGTGATCACGCCCCTCAGCGCCGTGGCCGCTGCCGTCGCCGGACTGCACAGGTACACCTGATCGTTGTCCGTGCCGCTGCGCCCCGGGAAGTTGCGGTTGAAGGTGCGCAGCGAAACAGCGCCGGACGGGGGCGCCTGCCCCATGCCCACGCATGGGCCGCAGGCGGGCTCGAGCATGCGCGCCCCGGCAGCAATCAGGTGACGGTACGCGCTGGTGGCAGCAATGATGTCAAGGATCTGCCGCGAGCCGGGCGTGACCGTGAGCCACACCCCGGGGGGAACCATCTTCCCCTTGAGCACTTCCGCAACCAGGGCCAGATCCTGGTAGCCGGAATTCACCGAGCTGCCCACGCACACCTGGCGGACCTCGAGACCCGCGACCTCCCGCACCGGCACCACGTTGCCGGGACTCTGCGGCTTCGCGATCAGCGGCTCGAGCCGGTCGAGCTCGATGACCTCCTCTTCGTCGTAGCGGGCACCGCGATCCGCCGCCAGCTCGACCCACTGCTCCCCGCGACGCTGATACTCGAGCCAGGCGCGCGCCTGCGCGTCCGAGGGGAAAACGCCGGTCGTGGCGCCCGTCTCCACCGTCATGTTGCAGATCGTCGCACGCTGCGTCACGTTCAGGCCGGCCACTCCGGGACCGCAAAACTCGAACACGCAGCCGCGCCCACCGCGCACCCCTCGGCGACGCAGCAGCTCGAGAATGATATCCTTCGCCTGCACCCACGGCCGCAGCTCTCCCTCGAGTCTCACCCCCACGACCTTGGGCATGTGCAGCGCGAAGGGGTAGCCGGCCAGGGCAACGGCCACGTCGAGTCCCCCCGCACCAATGGCGATCATGCCCAAGGCACCGGAGGTCGTAGTGTGGCTGTCCGCGCCGATCAGGATCTCGCCCGGCCTGGCAAACCGCTCGACATGCAGGTAATGGCAGATGCCATTGCCCGGCCGGGAGTAGTAGATGCCGTAGCGGGCGCAGAAGGTCTCGAGAAAGAGGTGGTCGTCTGGATTCTTGAAATCAATGGCCAGGATGTTGTGGTCCACATACTGGACCGCAAGCGGCACGCGCACGCGGTCCACCCCTAACGCCTCGAGGTGTCCCAGCGTCCGCGCCGCTTCCTGCCCTTCTGCTGCCAGCGGACCGGCGGCCGCGCCCAGCTGCTCGAGCTGAAGGCACGCCATCGTGCCCGTCGCGTCCTGGAGCAGGGCCTGGTCCACCCGGACCTGGATCTCCTCGCCCCGCTCCATCCTGCCGCCGACCAGATGCTCCGAAATGATCCGGTGCGTCAGGGTCGTGGCCATAAGCCGTCTACCCCGGTTGTGGCACCGCTGCCTGCAGCACCTCGGCGATAGCGGGCAGCACCTCTGCCAGTTCCGACTGCTCGACCACCAGCGGCGGCGCGAAACGCACCACCTGGTCATGCGTTTCCTTGGCCAGGATGCCGCGCTCCATCAGCGCCTCGCAGAACGCGCGGGCCGGACCGGAGTCCTCGTGGATGACGACGCCGATCAGCAACCCGCGGCCCCGCACCTCCGCCACATGAGGCGAAGGTATGCGACGCAACTCTTCCATGAACCAGGCACCGAGCCGGGCGGCACGCTCCGCCAGCCGCTCCTCCACGATCACGCGCAGCGAAGCCCGTGCCACGGCCGCCGCTAGAGGGTTGCCGCCGAAGGTAGAGCCGTGCGTACCGGGCGTGAACACATCCATCACCTCGGCATCCGCCAGCAGGGCGGAAACAGGGTAGACGCCGCCACCCAGCGCCTTCCCCACGATCACGAGGTCGGGGCGGACACCCTCCCACTCGCAGGCGAAGAGCCGGCCCGTGCGGCCTAGCCCTGTCTGGATCTCGTCGGCCACCAGCAGCACGCCCCGCTCCCGGCAGAGCGCGGCCGCGCCCCGCAGAAAGCCCTCTGGCGGCAGGACCACGCCTGCCTCCCCCTGGATCGGCTCGACCAGGAACGCCACCGTGCGCTCCGTGATCGCGGCCTCGAGCGCGGCCACGTCACCATACGGAATCAGGCGGAAGCCCGGCGTGAACGGGCCAAAGCCCCGGCGGTACAGCTCCTCCGATGAGAAGCCCACGATCGTCGTCGTCCGCCCGTGGAAGTTCCCTTCACATACAATGATCTCCGCCTCACCCTCCGGGACTCCCTTCTCCTCGTACCCCCACTTCCGCGCCGCCTTGAGCGCCGTCTCCACCGCCTCGGCACCCGTGTTCATGGGCAGCGCCTTCTCGTAGCCCGCCAGCTCGCACAGCTCACGCAGGAAGGGCCCCAACTGGTCGTTGTGAAAGGCACGCGAGGTGAGCGTCAACCGCTCCGCCTGCTCCCGCAGCGCCGCCAGAATCCGGGGGTGCCGGTGCCCCTGGTTCAACGCCGAATAGGCGGACAGCATGTCCAGATAACGCTTCCCCTCCACATCCCAAACCCACGCGCCCGCCCCTCGCTCCAGCAGCACGGGCAAGGGGTGGTAATTGCTCGCGCCCCAGCGCTCCGCTTCCTCGATGGCTCTCCACGCAGACATTCCGCCTCCGAATCGCCTCCGGTGACCGCCGCCGGGACGGCGCGCCGTCGGTCTCCCCCCGGCTCCCGGCATCCGGGCCAGACCGTATAATTATTCAAGCTATCGACCCGCCGACGCTGGGGCAAGCGGAGGGCCGGCCATGCGGCTGTCCGGCGCAAGGCGTGCCGGCAGCAGCAGAGGCAAGCGTTGCGGGGCGGGCTACGCCCCGCCCGGTCCCGTGCCGTCGGCGCCGGGCGCGGGCGGCCGAGCGGGCCTGGGCTGCCGGGCGGGGCCACTCATCCCGGCCGCGGCGGGCGGCGCGTCTACGGGCGTGGTTTCCGCGGCGGGGGCAGCTTCGGCTTCGGGGACCTTCTGTTCGACCAGTCGCGGCATACTCCTGAGGCGGAAGTAGCCGACGGCGAGCTCGCCACGGCGTCCCCCCATGAACACTGCCGGTTCGACTTCCCAGCTATACAGCTTCCAGAACTCGTCGGACAGTCCGAGCCGTCGCCCGTTGGGCGACTCGAGGGTCCGCCGCAGCGCCTCGCGAAGCTCGAGGCAGCCGTTGCAGTCGAGCGGCGGATAGCGGGTCTGGGGCGCCATCACGGGGGCGGGGAAGATGTAGGCCGGGCGAAGCGCGGTAATGTACTCGGCGTTGTAGATGAGGTGGGCCGGCTGGCCCGAGGCGTTGAGCGAAGGCCGGGAACTGTCGCCATCCATGCCGTACATGTCCACGAATTGCAGCTCGGAGAAGTACGGGATCGCGCCGGCCGCATCAGAGGCAACAGCCACTCCGCGCGGCGCCACGCGGCGCAGGTACATCCCCAGATGGGCGAAGCGCGCCTGCTCTTCCAGCGGCCGGGTCCCCGTGTGCTTGTAGTTGTACAGGAGCACTGGGAGCACCAGCAGCGCGCCGAGCAGGGCCGAGCGCGGCCGCGAATCGATCTCGCTCATGATGGCGTCCAGGGCCTTGGCCGCGAGCGCCAGTGCGGGTGGCAGCAGTGGCAGCAGGAGCCCGGGCGGTAGGCCCCTGCCCTGATTGTACAGCAGGTAGAGCAGCCAGGGCACGACCACGGCCACGTACTTCCAGGTCTGGCCCTCGGAGACCGTGAGGGCGTAGCCGGCAATGGCGAGAGTGGCAAGGAAAGCGGTAGACGGGTCAGCCAGCAGGTCCATTGTGTACCAGAATGCGTTGCGCACGCTTTCCAGGCTGACGCTCGTGAAGGCGAGGCCCTGCAGCGCAAAGCTGCCGTAGGTCTTGTGGCGCCAGTATTCGAACGGGCCCACGACCAGCGCGAACGCGATCACCCAGAAGAAGATCGCCAACCAGTCGGCGCCCGTGTGCTGCTGCACCTTCCCGCCGGCCGCAGCTTTGTCGCCTTTCCTGGGCTTCTTTTTGCCCTCCCGCTTCTCGCCCTCCCACCTCTCTCCCTCCAGCTTCTCGGCCTCCCGCTCGGTTGCCGCCGGAGGGGTTGGAGGGGTTGGCCGCGGCGCTGCTGGCGGCGCCGGCGCTTCTGGCCCGGCCAGGGCGGAGGAGAAGGGATCCACATCGATGATGGGCCCGGCCGGAGGAGCGCCCAGCGCGGCGGCAAAGGGATCCACGCCCGGCGCCACCGGCGCTAGAGAACCCTCCGCCACGGCCATACCGGGGAAGAGCAGGGGGTCGGGCTCGTCGGTCGGCGGCGGGGGCGACTCGGTCGAGGCGGCCAGGCGCGGCGTGGGCAACGGTGCCGGGGCGCCGGGCACCGCGACCGCTTTCCGCCCCTGCTGCACCAGCTTCACGTCCACGCGGAGCGGGTCCCAGAAGTAGTAGATCGTCATGCCCGCGAACACCAGGGCCGCCTCCGGCCTCGCCATGTAGGCCAATCCGAAGAGGATCGCAACCAGCTTGCTGGGCGTCTCGACCATGAACTGCTTGTGGCGATCGATCAGGAAGGCCACGGACAGGATTGCCGTGAACATGACCACGTCGCCCCGCGCCTGGGCTACATGGTCCACGACCGTCTGGCTCACGGCAAAGAGCATGACCACGATGCCGACCACCAGGAACTGGTCGCGGTACTCGTGGTGCTGCACCATGTACACGGTAAACGCGAACATGAGGATGACGAAGGCGATGGTCAGGAAGTAGCTCGCGTAAAGCGGATCCATGTCCATGCGGTCGGCCAGGGAAAGCAGCCACAGCCACAACGGGCTGATGTAGCCCTCGAGTCGCTCGGTCGGTCCCAGTCCCTGCGTCAGGTTCTGTGCGTAGCGGATGGAGACGAACGCCTGCTCCGGCAGACTGAAGTGGCGGATGACCAGGGTTCCGAGCACGCCCAGAGCGGGGATCACGTAGACGTAAAGTTGGCGGACGCCCAGGCTCATGAGGAGCATCCACAGGAGCAGGCACCCGCCCGCGATCCCCGTGAGCAGCAGGGCCCGCTGGCTGAGGTTAGCCAGACTCAGGATCCAGTCGAGTACGGCAATTTCCTGGTACATGACGCGCGCCGGGAGCTGGGGGAACCGGGCTGACCACGACCGGGTCGTGGCGGCCGTGCGACCGCCTGGCGGCTGCAGCTTCAGGAGGAAGCTGCCGGCCCGCCCTCAGGCAGTGGTTTGTGGGTTTGACTGCGCGGCCGAATGCCCGGGGAGAGACTCGAACTCTCAAGCCCTTGCGGGCAACGGATTTTGAGTCCGTCGCGTTTGCCGATTTCGCCACCCGGGCGATCCAGGATTATGTATTATACCCCGAATCCGAAGCTTCCTCCAGGCCCTTCCACCAGTTATTCGAGGGCCTTGGGCGGACCGAGCACTTCGCGCAGGAGGATGGCGCGCCGCAGGTCGTCGCGGCCGCCGCTCCGGAGGATCCGGCGCCTGGCGCTGGGGCGTGGCCGTGGGGCAAGGGTGAGCGGCGCGGACTGATCGAGGCGGGAATGGAAGGCGGCGTGGCGCTGGGCCGGTGGCGCCAGTTCTTCCAGCGAGACGATCACTGGCTGGGCGGGCGCGGGGATTTCCTCGAGGGACTGCGCCTCCTCGCGGAGCACCTCTTCCGCAACCTCTTCCCCCGCGGGTACCTCCTCCGCGTCGATCCCCCACTCCTCCGCCTCGGCCTCCTCGGGGGACTCGGCGGACTCGAGCCGACCCGGGCCGGTGGGCGTGGGCGCGGGGGTCGGGCGACGTCGCTCCCCCGTGAGCAGCTCCCACAGCTCGTCGGGGATCATGTCAGCGGCGGCCGGCGGGGGCTGGCCGCCGCGCGCCGCCCTGCCGTAGGGGCGAGCGGTCTCGGGGCTGGGGCCGGGCGCGGCCGGGGCCGGCACCCAGCCAGGTGTCTCGGCGTCTGCCTCGTCTGCCTCCCACTCCGCCGGCCGTGGGCCGGGCGCCCGCTCGATCGTGCGCGGGCGCTGGGGCGGCTGCGCCCGAGACTTCTTCTTGCGCGCCCGGCTTTGCAGCAGCGGGCCGATCACGAAGATGAAGACGAAGATCAGGATCGCGAAGAGGTCGTCCAATTCTACGC
>JACQVE010000323.1 GCA_016209965.1 Gemmatimonadota bacterium
CTCCAGAGGAAGCTGTACGGCCGGGCCGAGAGCAGTGGAGGCCCTTGAGCGAGGGGCACACCTCCACAGACTCGCATGCCTGGTCGCGAAACCAGTCCGAGAGCCGGATGCGGGAAAACTGCACGTCCGGTTCGATGAGCGGGTCCGAGAAACCGGGTCACGGCCGGGCTATTGAGGCACTCCCAGAGGAAACGGGGAGAAACAGATAGGCCCGCCCTACCGCCGCGGCGCTCGGGTTCGACTCTACCGCCGACCCCGAGACAGGGACCCGACAATTACACCGGCGACTCCGCTCAGGCGGCGAATTTCACAACTTCCAGCTCGGTTTCCTCGTCCATCGCTTCGAGGATCTCCTCGACACGGTTCATCACAGAATCCTCAAGCAAATACTCGGGGCAGCTCCTGCACTGTAAGACCGGTAGATCGCGAATCACAACGATAGAGCGTTGGCTCAGTTTGAACGGAAGATCGGTGACCACTGGCTCAAGCGTCTCGCCGCAAACGTGACATCTCATGGCTTTCTTCTCCTGGTGCGCAGGTCCGGCTCCCATTCGCTCAACTTCGGTCGGTACGCCGTGATGACGCGAACGTTATCTCCAGCGACGTCCGCGGCAAAGAGCACGTGGAACACGTCCTCCCCGCGATGAGCGTACACCAGATAGCTGGGAAGGTACTTGTCCTCGGGGTACGACTCAATGACCTCGAAGCTTTCCGCTGCCTGCAGGATCGCAGTGCGCGAGATGGCGCGTCCTCGCAGCCGCATTTGCACGTGGTACGTCCAGAGAAGCTTCAGTTCGCGGGTGCAGCGCCGGATGAACTCGAGAGGATCTTCGGGAATGACACGCTCCGGATCGGACACTCTTCCGTCGTTCTCCTCTCACTCGTTGCCCGGTGCGGTTGCGCCCATGGGCTCAGCCCGAAGATCTCAGCTCAGAGGCGTCTAACGCCCTGCCGCTCAGTCGCGAGCGGCGCCTCGACGCCGCCTCAGCCCACCGGCAGCTGGCGCGCCGCTCGGCGGCAGCAGCGGCCTGTTATGCCGCACGCTCGCCTTGTTGATCATGACCGGTCAGGATACGGGGCTACGTACTCAAAGGTGAAGACGCGTCGAATCCGAGCCATATCGCGCGCATTTTGCGTCACCAAGATGATGCCGCTCTCGCGGCAGGAGTAGGCCAGTAAGATGTCAAAGGCGAAACCGCGCTGCACCTGAGCCAGCTGGAGTCCTTCCCGTTCGCGGAGCGTCGCCAGAGTCAGTCCCAACGCGTCCCAGGCGGCGGCGCTCGGGGTGAGTAGCCGACCGCGCCGGACGAACGGACCCAGCACCGTGTCTTCGAGCTTCTTCCGATCCCGCGCCGAGCGCGCCCCGGCACGGAGCTCGGCGGCAACCACGCTACTCAAGAAGAGACGCGGCGCGGACCATGTCGTGAATCGGGTAAGCGCCGTCAAGGCCCCTGCGTCACGACTCGCGTCGATATAGCAGTTGGCATCGAGGACGTACTTGCGCACTCAGTCCCGCCGGTCGAGCCCAAGCCCTGCCAACGTGCGGAGCCCCTCACCGAGTTCGTGGCGGAAGGCGACCAGATCCAAGGCGAGCTCGACGGTTTCTCGTTCCGTCTCGGCTCCGAGGAGGGTTTGAGCCCGGCGCAAAGCCTTGGGATCAAGCCAGAACTCCTTGCGTACCTTGCCCCGGCGGCTGGAGTGCTTCGTGGGTGCGGGACTCTTTGTGGACATTTCAGGCTCCGAGCAAGCGTGTACGTACAATTATAGCGTCTCATCCGTACGGACGCAAGCCCGGGTCCTGAGTGCGGCATGACGCCTTGTAGCCTGTTGCTGACAATGCAGACCTTGCCCGGTGCCGCAGTCTGCTCACGCGAAAACGCAAGGTCCGGCGAAGCCTGGAATGCGCGTCCGCTGCGTCCATTTAGCCGGCTGGGCTGCGCCTATTAGGTGTGACTGTTGGGCTGCGAGCGCGCGCAGTGTTTGATGATGCCCGAGTAGCCCGGAGGGGAGCGATTCGAGGAGCGGCGGCGTCGATCGACGAAGGTCGCAGCCGTCACAGCCTAAGCCGTCACAGCCTATTGCGCCCCCGCCCCCGGCGTCGGCCGCACCTTGAGCAGCGGTTCGCGGCCGAGCCGATAGGGCTTGTCACTCACCTCCAGCCGCGTTCGGATCTCGTACCGCCCCAGCTTCGCCCCGCGCCGCAGCGCGAAGGCGAGCTCGTAATCCCCGATCTGCCCCTCCCGGAACAGCTCCTTGCTCGGGCGGAAGCTCAGGACGACGCCCGTCTGGGTGCGGAACAGCTCGAACGGCGCCGGGTCACCTTTGGCTGTGTAGAGGCCAACCTCCCAGACCCGCGGGTCGAAGTCCTCGAGGAACAGGTGGTAGAACGGCGGGCACAGGCCGAACTCGCAGCCTGGACAGGGGAATTTGACCAGGCAGTTCTTGGGGATCGGGTCCCGGAAGATGCAGGGCTCGAACAGACATTCCAGGATAATGATCCGCTTGTCCAGCTCCGGCGGCCAGCAGCCGCGGCGGAAGAACTCGCAGATGACGATGATGTTCCGCGGAATCCCCAGCGTGATCCGCCAGACGCCCCTGCCCTGCGTGCCCAGGTAGATGTTCACGGTCTCCGAGAGGAGCGAGAACGGCTCGTGGTCGAAGTAGGCGAACCAGGGTCGCGGGATGTGCGGCCGGCCGGAGTCCACGGGGTCGAAGGGGTCGGTGACCAGAGTCCACGCCGTGCCGCCGTCAATGCTCACGAACACGCCGGCGTCCGCCGCGCCGGCCACGATGATGTCCGAGTCCGCCGGGTCGAAGGCGACGAGCGTCGGCTCCGGGTAGCCGCTGAAGGCGGTGAAGTTCGTGGGTCCGCGCTGGTTCTGGTACTGGAACTGCCCGCCGCCGGTCATGAGCGTGTCCAGCGGCGCCAGGTTGGTCCAGTTCGCGCCGCCATCCGTGGACAGGATCATTTGCGGATTCGCGCCCGGCTGGAGGTGTGAGGCGATCAGTCGGAGCGGGTTGTTCGGGTGCACGTCGAAGATACCGAAACCGCCGACATTGCCCGGCGGCTGGATCTGGGTCCAGGCGCCGCCGGCGGCCGTGCCCGTGAAGCTCCAGAGCTGGTCCTGGCTCCGCCCGTCGGCGTTCCCGGCCTGGACGTAGAACGTGGGCGTGCCACCGGTCACGGCCGCCTTCACACCGCGGGCGTTGGCCGGCGAGGTAGCCGCGCCGAGCTGGGTCCAGACAATGGGATTGGTCGTGATGTTGGTGGTGATGAACACGCCCCCTGTCGTGACCAGGGCGTAGTCGTCCGGCCCCCAGCGATCCAGGATGTCCACGGGCCGGAATCCCTGGAGGTTCCCCGCCGGGTAGGTGTTGACCTCGCCGCCGCCTACCATGCCCTGGTTCCGCAGGAACAGCCGGTTCGACCTGCCGGGCGAGAAGCAGCAGCGGGTGTAGACGACATTCGTGGGCGAGGCGGAGACGTCGAAGGAGTCACAGCAGCGGGCGTTGTTCCAGGTCGGCGCTGCGGCGCCCGCATCCGCGGCCGCGAAGGTACCGTTGTCCTGATTGCCAAAGTACAGGTCCTCGGTGGTCGTGCCAGCCTGAGTGGCGCCGTCCATGGCAAAGAGCCAGAGCGCATGGGGCGTCGTATCCGGCTGCTCCCACGCCGGGCTGTGGCAGCCGGGGCTGGTAGTCACGGTGTTGTAGTAGACGCCGCCATCCGAGGAGAGCAGCACCGGGCAGGCGTTCACCGCAACCGTGGGATCGAAGGCCAGGTCCCCGGTGTCATCGTGGCCTCCCGCGCTCCGCGTAAACGGGCCCGTCCAGGTGTTGGTCGGGCAGCGCGCGGCCCCGCCGGCGGCAGCGGGCGCGGGCGTGGTGCAGCTCGCGCGGTGGAGCTGCACGTCGCCGAACCACAGGTCGAACGTCGCGCCAGTGCGTTGGTTGGTGGCGACGAACGGGATCCGCCCCTGCGCCCTGGGGTTGGTGAGCGTTGTAGGCCAGCTCGCGCCGCCGTCGTCCGACTCGTAGATGGTCGTCCCGACCACGGCAAAGAGCACGTACGACTCGTCAGGCGACGCGGCAATCGAGCACCTCCCGCCGGGCAACGTTGCGACCGCCGCCGTGGTCCAGTTTGCGCCGCCGTCCGTCGAGCGCTGGTGGCCGTCATCGCCGCACAGGTCGATGGTGCCGCCGTCGTGGACCACTACGTCCCAGACATTATCCGCGCCGTCGGCGGGCGTGGGATCGATGAAGGTCCAGGTTGCGCCGCCGTCGGTGCTCCGGGCCAGTCCACAGTTCGTGCCGATGGAAACGCTCTGCGTATTGGCCGGGTCGATGCTGATGCCGAAGGCTGACGGCTCGGTGCGGCGGGCTTCGACCGTGCAGAAGCCAACGGGCGGTGTGGCGCTCGCCGGCCTGGTCCAGGTTGCGCCGCCGTCACTGCTCACGCTGATGCCGGCCAGACTGGCGACGCGGCCGTCGTAGAGCGACGTCGCGTACACCTTGTTCGCGTCGTTGGGGTCGACCTCGACGTCCCAGGTTGCCATGGGCAGGTGGTTGTAGAGGTGGGCCCAGGTTCGGCCCGTGTCCGTGCTCATCCAGAGCCCGCCCCACTCGCTGGCCGCGTAGAACGTCGTGCCGTTGCTCGCCCGGGCCAGGCCGTTGACGCGCCCGCCCGAGGCGCCGTCGGCGTCCGTCGCGTCCAGCGTGGAGGAATCGGGGTTGATCTCCGTGACGCTGCTGGTGAACTGGGCGAACGCGGGCGCGCTCCCCAGCCAGAGCAGCAGCAAGGAGAGGAAAGCTGCGGAGCGGCGCTGCTCGAAGTGGCCGGTCATGGCTCACCTCCGGGGCAAGAACCTCAGAATACCTGCGAGTTCTCCGAATCCGGCCGGCATCGGCCGCGCTGTCAGCCTGCGGGGCTCTCAGCTCTGTCCGGCGGGCGGCGGGATAATGTCCGCCACGCAGGTGGGTGCTTCCGTCTGCACCGTCTCGCCGGGCTGCCAGCCTTTGTCCGTAGAGCTGAGCACACGCCAGAAGTAGCCAAGGCCGGGCTCGAGCCCTTTCACCTGAACGCTGACCAGGCGTTCCTTCTCCCGGAAGTCGACCTTGTCCACGGCCAGCTCGAAGGCCCGCCGGGCCTGCTGGCCGGATGCCTTGAACCCGGGGCTCGTCTCGAATTTCCGGTCCGGCGCCACGGCCGACAGGACGGCGGAGAGGCCCTTCTCGAACCCGCCCTTGTAGACGGTCACCTCAACGGCCTGGCGCTCCAGCAGTTTCCTGTCGGCCTGCCAGCTCAGCGCGGCGACACCCGTCCTCAGCTCGCTCTCGCTGCACCCCACCTCCACGCGGAACCGGGGCGCCGCGGCGGCGGTCGCGGGGAGTTTATCCGCACGAGGAGGAAACGGGACCGCCGGGGGCCGGACAGCCAACGTGTCCCGCCGGCCGACCGGCTGCTGGGGCACAGCCGACGTGGGCATGGATGCGGCCAGGCCAGCAGCCGCCAGGGCTACGAACACGGAGCGTGTGGTCATGGAAGCTGCCGCCCCTTTCTGAACTTTTGCCCCGCAAACCGGGACGGGTACCTACGAGTTTGTGGCAGCCCGGGAAAAATCGGAACACCGGGCGACGGGCATGCCCGCGCTATCCCGTTGGCGAAGCACCGCTCATTCCTTTTAAGCTTAAGCTGCTCCTCGGGGCAAGGGCGTCCCGCAGCGGCCACGGCAAGATCGAGGCGGCGGCCGCCCAACCTGTTTTGGCGCAATGTTATACACGCGAGCAGGCGCAACGCGGCCACATGCGTGCCGCTGCCAGTGCTGGCGGCGCGCGATGCGGTCGCGCGTCTTCGTGTGCGATGGTAAGGGGCGAAGCGCGGCGCCTGCGCCGGCTACGGCAAAGCTCCCGAATGGCCGCCGTGGCCGGCGGCTACCCTGCGGACGGCGCCTTCTCACAAACGGACGCGTACAAAGACTCCAGCTTGGGCACCCGCTGCTCGAGCGTGTAGCCGGCGCGCACCCGTTCGAGCGCGGCGCGGCCGGCGGCGGCGCGGGCGTCAGGATCGCGGACCAGCTCGAGGAGGGCGGCGGCCAGGGCAGCATCGTCGCCGACCGGCACAACACAGGAGGGCGGCATCAGCTCGGGCAGGATCCCCACGGCAGTACCGACGGTGGCGCGGCCGCAGGCCGCGGCCTCGAGCACGACCATGCCCTGGCTCTCGTGGCGCGAGGCGAGCACGCACAGGTCGGCGGCGCTGTAGTAGGCCGGCAAGAGCTCGTGGCGTACCGAGCCGTGGAAGCTGACGCTCGAGCGGATACCGCGCGAGCAAGCCTCGGCCTCGAGCGCCGGCCGCAGCCCGCCCCCGCCCACCAGGTGCAGGTGCACGCCGGGCGCCTGCGCAAGCACGCGGACCAGCGCGCGCAGCAGCATGCCGTGGTCCTTGACCGGCCCCAGCGAGGCGACGCAGAGCAGCCGGAACTCCCCCGCGCCGAGGGGCGAAGGGTCCGGCGGCGGCAGCGGCCGGAAGAGGGACGTGTCGACGCCCAGCGGCGCAAGACTGAGGCGGCCGGGGGGCACGTGCGGCGCCGCCATCCGTGCCAGGTACCTGGAGCCGACGGTGACGCGGTGCGCGCCGCGCAGCGCCAGTCGGGTCAACCAGCGTCCGCGCGTGAGCAGGCCGCCGTAGGGCAGGTCGGGCAGAGCGGCCAGCTCGCCCGCTCGGAGGGAGACGATAGCCGGGACGCCGAGGAGCCGGCCGCCCGCGACGGCCAGGAACCCGGGCTCGTCGGCAAAGAAGGCCTGCAGCAGGTCCAAGCGGCGGCGCCTGTGCTGCGCGGCGAGTGCGGCAATGGTGCGGGCGAAGAGCGGCAGCCGCGTCAGGCCCGCGGCGCCCGCGCCGCCCAGAGCGGTCACGGCCGCGCCGTACACACGGTAATGCGCCCGGCGCGCGGGGTAGCGCAGCGCGAAGACGTGCACGTCGTGGCGGCTGGCCAGCTCGCGGACCAGGTCGAGTGTGGCCGGGATGCACCAATCCTGCTCCGAGGAGCTGAAGCCCGGGGTGATCACGCCGATGCGCACGCTCGCACCAGCGAAGTGTAGGCGCTTCGCAGTTGCCTGCCCAGAGCCTCGAAGGACAGCCGCCTCTCGAAGTGCGCCCGGGCAGCCGCGCGCAACTCCGCCGGCTGGCGCGCGGCAAATCGCAGGATGGCCGAGGCCAGGGCAGCGGCGTCGCGCGGGGGGAAGAGCGCTCCCACGGCGCCGTTGTCCGTGATGCGGCGCGCGGTTGGAATATCGGCCACCAGCGGGGTCGTGCCGCAGGCGAGCGCTTCGAGCAGGGCGAAGCTGCTGCCCTCGCGCTGGCTGGCGGAGACGAAAAAATCGGCGGCCCGGCAAAGCTCCTGCACGCTTTCATGGGGGACGGCTCCCAGCAGGTGGACGCGCCTGGCCAGGCCGGGATCGGCAGCAAGCCGCTCGCGCACCTGGGGCAGGAGCGGCGCTTCCGTGTAGCAGCACCACAGGTGCAGGTCCGGGAGCCGCTGCGCGGCGAGGGCCACCGCAGTCAGGACCGTCATGGGGTCTTTGTCACGGTTGAGTCGGCCCACCCACACCATGCAGGGGTTGCCGTAGAGTCCGGTGGCGGCGCGCGCCGCGTCTGTGTCGCCAGGCGCAAACCGAGTCGAGGTTTCCAGGATCTCGAAAATGGGAATCCCGCGAGGGAGCACACCGGCGGCGGTGAGCGGATGGGCGAGCGCTCTGGCGGTGAAGGCTGCCCCGTCGATTCGCGAAAGCCCCCAGCGGTGCAATGCCCGCCGCCAGCGCGGCGGCGGCCGGTCGGAATGATCCTGAACCAGTAGCGGCACACGGGGCAGTGCGCGCCCGAGCGGGCGGGCCGCCAACGGGAAGGACAGGCTGTGCAGGTGAAGCAGGTCAGGCTGCAGGGAGCGGAGCAGGCCGCGGAACCTGGCCGAGGGAAGCCGCGCCCACTGGTGTGCAGACAGCGCCCCCTCCAGAACGGTAAGCTCCCTCAGGAAATGGAAAGCGACGCCCTGGCGATCAAAGGCCGCGTCGTGTGATGCAGCCTGCACCACAGTCACTCGCAACCCAGTCCTGGCCGCCGCCTCCGCCGTGTCCAACAGCGCTGGCCAGGCGCGCAGAAGCTGCTCGGGTGCTCTGCCGGCGGGGTCGATGTAGCAACTGACCTGAACGATATGCATCAGGAAAGCGCTGTCCCGGCATGAACCCCTGCGGGCGGCGCCAGCGCCGGGGTTGCGACCTTGCGCACGACGCCGTCAGCCAGCTCGTAAACGATGTCTGCAGCCGCCGTGAGCTGCCGCTGGTGCGAAACCGCCACTATCGTCACCCTCCCCTTCAGCTCTTGGAGCGAGCGGATGATGGCGGCCTCGGTTCTGGCATCCAGACCGGCCGTAGCCTCGTCCAGGACCAACAAGCTCGGCCCGTTCAGGAAAGCGCGCGCAATGGCCAGTCGCTGGCGCTGACCCCCGGACAGGCGGTAACCGCGTTCCCCTATCACGGCGTCCATACCCTCGGGGAGCCGGGATACGAACTCCCATGCGCCCGCTTCCTGCAGTGCCCGCTGCACGGCCGATGGATCGGCGCGGTTGTCAAGGAACGCGACGTTGCGATAAATGGTGTCGTGAAAGAGCAGGCCTTCCTGCGGAACGTATCCCAGCGACCGGCGCCATCTGGCCAGATCTATCTCCGCGAGGGGAATGTCATCCACATAGATCTGTCCCGATGTCGGCGTTCGCAGGCCCAGGATCAGGTCGACAACCGTCGTCTTTCCCGCTCCGGAACGCCCTCGTATCACGACGAAGCGGCCGGCCGGGACCTCGAAGGAAAGCTCGCGCAAGACGGGCGTACGGTCGTAGGCGAAGGAGACGCAGTCGAACACAATGCCCTTTCCCACGCGGGGCGGCGGAGTCTTCCCCGGGCTCCGTTCGGTGTGCGCCTCGGCAGCCTGCAGCCGCTCCTGCAAGGATCGGAAGGCGCCTTCCGCTGCGACCATTCCCTGGTACTCGCTTTGCGCAGCGTGGAACCTCCCGATGATCCGGTGCAGAAGGAAAACGGAAACGAGGATGGTCGAGAAAGGCAGGTTGCCCCGGGCCACAGCGATGTAGAAGCCTACGGCGAGCAGGACGGCCAGAATGGGCTCCCGAAAAGACTGCAGGGATTCCGCGGCCAGGACCTGTTCCCGCTCGGCGCCGCGGAGCCGCGCCACCCGGTCTTCCAGGGGCGGCGCGAATGAGGATTCCCTGCCCATCGCCTTGAGGGCCTTCATGCCCTGCAGTAGGTCGACGAGCTTGCTGGACAGCGACTGGTACTCGGCGGCCTGAGCTACGCCCGCCCGGCGCGTCATGGCCACGAACCCGCTCAGCAGCAATGCAATCGCGCCGCCCACCAGGAGGGCGGCGATGGTGATCTGCCACGAGACCAGGAGCATGATGGCACCATAGACCACGACATGGATGCCAAAGGCGAGGGCGGTGCAGGCCCGGCGGTAGGCGGACGAGGCCAGGTACGTTTCCGTGCCCATGGCGTTGGCGAATGCGCCCGCGGGCTGGCTGACAAAAAATCCCCACTCTGCGCCCATGATCGAGCGGATCAGCCGCACGCGCAGGTCGCCCGCGAAATGCACGACCGTGTATCCGATCTGTCTCATGGCAAGCCAGCGAAAGACGCCATTGAGCACGATGGCCCCGGCGACGAGACTCAGGAGCACCCCGAGACGGGTTCCTTCGCCTCGCGGCAGGCTGTCGAAAAGCCAACGGCCGAGGTCTGACCGGGCCGCGACGGCGGTTTCGTCCGCCAGCTCGAGCAGCGGGAAAAGCGTGGCTACGCCGATCCCCTCGGCAATACCGGAGAGCAGCAGCAACACCACGATCAGTGCGGTCTTGACGGGATACGCCGTCACGAAATGCAGGATCAGGCTGCGGCGTTCTCGGGACATCTCTTCCCTATGCGACGTTTAGGCGACGTCAGAAGCCCGTCGTCTCGGGCCGCTGATAGCGGAAGACGCGCTGCAGGACGCGCAACTCGAGGGGCAGCGAGTACGTCTGCGTGCGATAGCGCCAGCCGCCCAGGCCGCGCAGCAACGCCCGCTTCCACCCGCGGATCCTGGTGTCGGTCACGGTCGGGTAATACGCATTCAGCACGCGCTCGAAGTTCCGCACCCGCTGCTTGATGTCCGGCCGAAGCCACGGCGTTTTGGGGTCCCGGCGCAGCGAAAAGTGGCGCCAGTCACCGCTTACCCACTCGTCCAGCGTATCGGGGAAGGTGAAGCCCAGAGCCCGCGCCTCCTCGTACAGCGTCCCCTCGAGCGGCACGGGCGTATACACGTACATGATGATCTCGGCTGCGGGGTTCGCCGCCTTCACCTTGCGAATGAACCGCATCGTACCATCCACGTCCGCGGCCGGATCAGGCGGGCTCCCGAGCACGAAGGAGAATTCCGGGACAATGCCGCAGTGCGCCGTGCGTCGCGCCAGCTCCAGCGTGAGGTTAGGCGAAACCTTGCCTCCCTTGTTCATCCGCTTCAGTACCGCCGGGTCGCCCGACTCGGCGCCGCAGAACAGCATTTTGAGGCCGCTCGCCCGCATCTTCTCCCAGGTCGCGTCGCTGTAGCGCATCAGCTCGTCGACCCGGCCCAGCGCCCACCAGGTCATTCCCCACGCCTGGATGCGCTCGGCGAACTCGGCCGTGCGCTCCTCGGAGATGAAGAAGTCCATGTCGTGGAACTGGATGGCGTCGATGCCGTAACGCTGCCGCTGCCACTCCACCACGCGCGCCACGCGCTCCGCCGACTGGGGCAGCCAGCGCCGCCTGGCCATGCCCACGACCGCGCAGAAGTTGCAGGCGAAGGGGCAGCCGTAGGACGACTGGTGCGTGCCCACCCGATTGCCGAGGTAGTGCTTGTGCAGGTAGCGCTCCATGGGCACGCGGTGGTACGGCCAGTCCGGGAGCTCGTCCAGCGGGATCAGGGCGCGGTGCGGGTTGTGGCGGACCGTGCCGTTCCCGTTTTCCCGGTAGGACAATCCCTGGATGGCCGAGAGGTCGCCGCCCCGGGCGAGCACGCGAACCAGCTCGAGGAAGGTCTGCTCACCCTGACTGTGCACGCAGAAGTCCACGGCCGGATCGCGCAGCACGGCATCGGCGTGCTGCGAGGGGAAGTACCCGCCCCACACCATGGGGACGTCCGGCAGCACCGCCCGAAGCCGGCGCGTGTCGGGCACGGCATGGTTGAGCTGCGGCCCAGGCATGACAGTGACGCCGATGGCAGTCAGCTTCCGAGCCCGGCCGATCTCCACGATGCGTCCCACAGGGTCGGGCTCGAGATTTCCGTCCACGACCTCGTAGTCGTGCTCCCCCTCGAGCGTGGACCCCACGGCGAGCAGCGACATGGGCAGCGGCTTCTTGGGAGAAGGTGTGCTCCAGGGGTTGTAGAGAACGATCATCCGGCGGCCTCCCCCGCCGGAGCGGGCGCGGCCGCCAGCCCGTTCGCCGCGGGCCCGACCCGAGCCGCAGGCGAGAGGTGGAGCGTGCACACGCATTTCCTGCATATCGGGTCGGCGCGGACATCCAGCTCGCGGCGGAAGTTCCTGGCGGCCTCCGAATTGAGGATCGCCTCCAACGGCTGCTCATGGATGTTGCCCAGGGCGCGGTGGAAAAAGCACGGGCGCACGGTGCCGTCGGCCTCGATCACGGTCGAGACCCAGGGCGCATTGCACACATTGGGTGGGAAATCGTCTTCCCCGTTCAGCGCCGCGAAGTAGCGCGGCAGCCGGCGCAGCTTCTCGGGACTTTCGGCAATGAAGCCGGACGCGAAGTCGGCGGCGTAGTCGCGGATCGTCGTCTCGACGAGAAGTGCGAACTGCGCGGTCTCCTCCCGCGAAAGCGCCACCTCGGCGACGCGCTCCGCACCCCAACCCTCGGGCCTGTTGAACGCGCTGGTGGAAACGTCGGCGGCGAGGAACGAGATCTGGCCCAGGCCGAGGCTGCGGGCGGCCTTGATGATATTGGACAGGTCGAACCAGTTGCGGCGCTGCACAACGCATCGGCCGGTCACACCGAAGCCGGGCTCGAGCGCCTTGATCGCGGCCACGCCTTGGGCCAAACGGTCGTACGCCCGGGGCACGTTGCGGATCGCGTCGTGGACGGCGCGGCTGCCGTCCAGGGATACAATCACATCGTCGCACCAGCGCACGACATTGGCGGCGTGGTTCGGGAGCAGCAGGCCCGTGGACAGGAGAGTGACCCGGGCGGGCAGCGCTTTAATCAGCTCGCACAGTGCCCACAGGTTCTGGTGCATGAGCGCCTCGCCGCCGGAGAGCACCACCCAGCGGACCCGCAGCCGCCGCATCGCCTCGATGTGGCGGGCAAGCTCCTCCCGCGATATTTCCTGCTTGTTCCGGTTCGCCTTCCAGATGTCGCACATGACGCAGCGGCAGTTGCAGCGGCTGTGCGGCATGAGCACCACCACGGGCAAGGCGTGGATGCGGTGCCTGGCCAGAGTCAGCTTGCGCCGGACGACGTCGGACGGGGAGTCCCAGGCGCTGCGCAGGATCTGGCGGGTACGGGCCGTCGTTCCGCTCATGCTGCCTCGAGCAGCGACCAGACCGGGTTCTGGCGGAGCGCCTCCTCGCCCGCGGCCGCTGCCATGCGCTCCATGCGCTCGACCGGCGAGCCGTACAGCCAGCGCGGTGCCCCGGCGATGCGGACGTTGGCGCGTCCCGCATCCAGTTCCGCCGCGAATGCTGGTTCCGCCAGGCGCGGCCGGCCGTCCACGAGCACGAGGCCCACGTCCGCCGCCGTCGAGTCGACCAGCGTCGCGGCCGGGTGCTCCCCGCGCTTGCGCAGCAGCACCAGGTCGGCCGGTGCGCCGGTCTCCAGGGTACCGCGGCCATCCCTCAAGCCGAACACGTCGGCGCCCCGGGTGGTCAGCATCTCGAGGATCTCGGCGGGAGTCGCTAGGCCGGTGGCGCAGGCGGCCCGCGCCTCCTCGAGCAATGTAGCCGAGCCGCTGAGCGTTGAATCGGTCCCCAAGCAGACGCGCAGGCTGGTCTTGAGCTCCGCGACCGCCGCAGTACGGCCGAAGAGGTAAATGTTCGAGGCCGGGCACCAGACTACGGCTACGCCCAGATCGCCCAGCCTCGCCACCCAGGCCGGCGGCACCGCGATGGCGTGCACCAGCACGGTCCCGGGTCCCAGGAGTCCGAGCCGGTGCAGGCGTTCGACCTCCCCTGCTGACTCCTCACCCACGCCCTCGGCTGCATGGATCACAAAAGGACAGCCGTTGCGTCGCGCAGCCGCACGGGTGAGATCCCGGCTGTAGCCCAGCGAGTGGGCCCACCGGCAATGCCTCAGTACCTTCACAGGAAAGCGCCGGCCGAAGACACGGCGGTAGTACGGGTTGTGGTGCACCACCGTCGTGACGCCCCCCAAGAGGTTCCGGTACGCGCCCCACCAGAGACGGTCGGCCAGGGGAATGCGCAGCAGCTCCCGGACGGGAGGCTCCTGGGGACGATAAATCTCGCGGGCCCACTCGTAGAAATCGCGGTACGGCGGCCGCCCCATCCGCGGGAATACGTCCAGCTCGAGGTGGTCATGAGCATTGATCAGCCCGGGGAGCACTGTGTAGTCGGCCGCGTCCAGCACCCGCTCACCGCGGCGTGGCGCGAGGCGGCGCGCGGCCCCAACGACCCTACCACGGCCGATCCGGATATCGCCCTGCCGGGTCGCGCCCAGGGAGTGCCAGCAAACGTTTCGGAGTAGCAGGCCCATAGCAGAAGCGTTCTCTAGCAAGGAGCTCGGGAGCTTTTCAGTGCCGTAGTATAGTGCCTCCTGCCCAGGCCCCGAACAGCAGCGGCCGCGCAATGTCGAGGGCCCGCGCCATTCCGTGCTGCCCGTAGCAGGCAACCTAGCGCCTCACGGCTCCTGCCGTCGGTGAGGAGTGCGGTTGCCATTTCCAGCAGGTTTCGCACGAGGCGCTGGCGGGCGAGGTCGCACAGATCAACATCCTGTACCTCGCTGAGCAGCCGAGTGTAGATGTGGACGAACCCGATGAACGACTCGGGACCTGACCACCGCTCGGTCCTGCGCCCAGTGTGATGCCGGACATATGCCAAGCACTCGGGCACGCCCACCGTCGGCCAAGCCAGGGCCAGGCGGAGCAGGAAGGCGTAATCCTCGCGGTTTGTGTCCTCGTCGAAGCCCCCGATCTTCTCGAAGGCCGTTCTCCTGAGCAGTACGGTGGCCAGAGCAGGTGCCGCCTCTGCGACAATCACATCGCGCGCTATCCAGCCGGAGAGTGCTACGGATGCACCGGCCCGGAACGGTATCCGAATACCCTCGGCATCGATCAACTCGTACTGCGTATGCGACCAGCAGCCGTCTTGCATGCGGGATAGCTGGACCTCAAGCTTCTGCGGAGCCCAGAGGTCGTCCGAGTCTAGAAAGGCCAGGTACTCGCCCCGCGCCGCCCGCGCTCCCTCATTGCGAATTTGAGCCACATTGCCCGTATGCGGGAGCGTGAGGTAGCGCACCCTTGGGTCGGTAAGCCCTGCGATATACCGCTGCGTTTCGTCGGTTGAGCTGTCGTCTGCCACAATGAGTTCCAATTCTCCGTGCGTCTGCTGCAGCACGGAGTCGACTGCCAAACGCAGCAGCGAAAGCCGGTTATACGTCGGTACGATCACCGAAACCGAGGACATCACCCTGCTCGCGACATAAAAGGTTTTTGCGCTCCAAAAGCCTCTCGAGAGGCGTCGTGACCAAGCCTTCGGGCGCGGAGCGCCAGCACCACAGGGAAGCCCTCGTGGCGCGGCTCGCGCAGCGCCTCCAGCCGGAGCCCCAGCTCGCCGAAGGCCGCCATGTAGTCCTCGAGCAGGTGCACGTGCTGCTCGATGGCGAAGGTCCGTCCGCTCGCCGCATCGGCGAAGGTGCGCTGCCAGCCGCGCAGCGTCGCGTAGGGGTGGAAATCGGTCACCACCAGGGCGCCGTCCGCGCGCAGCACGCGCGCCATCTCGCGCAACGCGGCGCGCAGCGAGGCGATGTGCCCGAGCACCAGCGCTGAAACCACCACGTCAAAGGACGCGGCGCGGAAGGGGAGCGAGAGCGCATCTGCGGCCACGCGGTCGCCGCCCGCTCCACGCTCGGGCGGCGCCGCCTCGAGCATCCGCGGCGAGAGGTCCACGCTCACCACCGCGCCCGCGCCCCGCTCGAGCGCCAGGGCGCCGGCCCGGCCGCGGCCGCAGCCAAGGTCGAGCACGCGGCTCCCCTGCACCTCCGGCAGTACCTCGGCCAGCACGGCCGCCTCGATTCGGTGCAGCGGGCTGGCGGGCTCGCCGTAGTTTGGCGCCCAGCGGTCGTACGCTTCCCGCGGCCGCAGCACGGGCAGGCCGTTGCGGCCGAGCAGTCGCTGCCAGCCGCGCCAAAGGGTGCGGCGGCCGAGGCCCCGGCCGATCATGGGGTGGCAGCCAGGGCCAGGTCCGCTTCGGCCCGCGGCGTGACCGCGGTGACGAACGCCGCATGGGCCGCAGAATGAGCGGCTCTCTCCCGTGCGCCGATCATTCGCGCTCCAGCACCAGGGCGTAGTGATCGTTCAGCCAGCTCGCTGGGAACCGGCCGGCCAGGCGCGCCTCCCAGCGAGCTGCCGCCTGGAAGAGCCGCGGCCGGCGCTCGACCAGGTGCTCGAGGTAGGGTGGCGGCAGCAGCACGCCGATCCCGCGGCGCTCGCGCACGCGGAAGCCCGGCCGGAACTCGCCCGCCAGGCGCAAGGGTGAGGGGTACCAGACGCGCACCGTGGCAGCCTCGCCGATGCGCGCGGTGCCACCGCGGCGGAAGCGGCGCAGCGCCGTGCGCAGCCGCCCGTGCGCCAGGTACCACGCTAGCTCCCAGGGGCAGAGCGGCCCCATGACCACCAGCACCAGCCGGCCGCCCGGCCGAACCACGCGCGCCAACGCCTGGGCCAGCGGCCGGCGGTCGGGCAGGCAGTTGAGCACGCCGAAGTCGGCCACCACGCCATCGTACTCGAGGCCGGCGGCGCCCCCACCCGCGAGCGGTTCCGGCAGGCTGGCGCCCGCTGCCGCGACGTCGCCGATATCGAGCTGCGTGAAGCTCACCTGATCACCCAACCCGGCCACCGCCGCTTTCTGCGCTGCCACCACGAGCATGCGCGGCGAGCCGTCCGTGGCGGTCACGCGCACGCCGCGCTGCGCCAGGTAAACGGCGTCCTCGCCCGTGCCGCAGCCCAGATCCAGCACGCGGTCGCCGGCACGGAAGCAGCCGTCCAGAATCTCCCAAACCGCGGCGCGCAGCCGCCGTGGCAGCGGCCGATCGGTGAAGCGCGCGTCGTACTGGGCGGCAACGGCGTCAAAAGCCTGCGCCACGCTCATGGCTGCGGCTCCCGTTCATGGCGCGTCAACAGCATGCCCAGCCGGCCAATGCGCGCGCTCAGGAAGGCGCGGGCCAGGCGGGCATAGTTGCGCCGGCCGTTGCGGCGCTGCCGCGACACGCTGAACTCGTTGACCATCCAGCGGTTGGCGAAGCGGTAGAAGCGCCGCGAGTGCCGCCCGGCCACGGTGAAGTCGCGGTCGGAGCCCTGCTCCCAGGGCTTGAGCGCGACGACGCGGTCAGCCACGTGGTCGTAGTAGGGCGTCCCCTTGATAGGGTAAGCGACGGTGGTCAGGAAGCGGTCGGGACTCGCCACCTTGAGATGCGCGACCGTTTCCTCGATGTCCGCCACTTCCTCGCCTTGGTAACCCAGCATGATGAACATGCCGCTCTCGATGCCATACTTGCGGAGGAGATGCACCATCTCGCGCACGCGCGCGGCATCCGTGCGGCGCTGCATGGCGTCGAGCACGCGCTGCGACCCGCTCTCCGAGCCGATCCATAGCCGGAAGCAGCCCATGCGCGCCAGCGTGCAGATCACCTCCTCGTCCAGCCGGTCCTCGCGCGAGATGGTCTCGAAGGGCACGCGGATCCCGCGCCGCTCCAGCTCGGCGGCGTAGTCGAAGAACCAGCGGCGGTGGATGGTGAAGACGTCGTCGGCGTACCAGAGCATGTCCGGCCGGTAGGTCTCGAGCAGGATCTCGACCTCGTCCGCCACATTGCCCACGGAGCGCCGGCGGTGTGTGTAGCCGAAGACCGCGTGGCTGCACCAGGTGCAGGTGTAGGGGCAGCCGCGGGACGTGATCAGCGAGACCGCGCCCATGCCGTGGTGCTCGCGCCAGACGCGGATGTACTCGGGGATATCGACCGCGCTGCGCTTGGGGAACGGCTGCGCGTCCAGCTCGCGGATCCCGGGGCGCGGCGGCGTGCGCACGAAGCGCTCCTCGCCGGCGCGGTAGACGATGCCCGCAATGTGCTCCATGTCGGCCGGGCCGTGACGCGCCAGGTGCGGCAGCAGCTCCCCGAGGGTTAGCTCGCCTTCTCCAATGACGACGACGTCGGCGCCGCGCCGCAGGTACTCCTCGGCATAATTGGCGGGCTCCGGGCCTCCGACGATGACGCGCGCGCCCGCCGCCTGGCATTCGCGCATGGCTTCCAGCACGCGCGGGCGGGTCATCAGGTTGGCGTAGAGGCCGACCACCGGCGGCCGCTCGCGCGCGAGGAACTCCCTGAACTCGGCCGGCGAGCGGAATGTGGTGTCGAAAACCCCGACGTCGAAATCCCGCGCCTCGAGATGCGAGGCGATGTACAGGAGCCCGAGCGGCGGGTACGGCTTCATCACCTGAAGCTCGCGCGGGTCCTGGTACAGGTGATAACCGTGCGTGAGCAGGATATCCACGTTCGGCCTCGGCTCAGGACAGCCGGACGGGCGGCCGCAGCCACTCGACCACCAGCTTCTCCACCGGGAACGCGTACGCATCCCGCTTGCAGCGCCAGCGGGCCACCGCCTGCAGCGGCAGTCGGGCGAGTTGCGGCCGCGACCAGGCCACCCGCTGGTAGAACTTGAAGCGCTCGATGCGCGCCTGCTTCTCCCGGCTGACCCAGGGGCCGGAGGAGCCGACGTAATCGAACTCGGCCCACTCCTCCAGCATGCGCGGGAAGGCGTGGCCGTCCGCCAACAGCTTGTCGGCAATCGGATTGCCTGGATAAGGCTTGTAGTAGAAGATGGCGACCTCGAAGGCAGGCGACATGGCGCGCAGTCGCTTGGCCATGTCCAGTGACGCCTGGACACTCTCGGGCGGCTCGCCCGGGAAGCCCACGATGATGTTGAAGATGGCGCCGATCCCCTGGCGCAGACACTTCTCGGCCGACTCGAGGACCTGCGCGACCGTGATGTCCTTCTTCATCCAGTCGAGCATTTCCTGCGACCCGGATTCCACCCCGATCATCACCCGGCGCAGGCCGGCACGCCGGCAGTCGGCCAGAAGCGCCTCGTCCAGACGGTGGCCCTGGTCCGCACGCATGGTGGCCGTCCAGGTGAAGCGGGCCTGCCGGAGCCGGAAGGCCTCGGCCAGCGTCGCCACGCGCCGGGGACTGGTGAAGAAGGTCTCGTCCTGGAAGCCGACGTCCTCAACCCTGTAGCGCCGCCAGAGCGCGTCCAGCTCGCCGGCCACCCGCTCCGGCTCGAGCCCGAACCAGCCGCGCTTGTAGACGAAGGGGTCGGCGCAGAAGGTGCAGCGGAAACGGCACCCCTGGGACGAGATGTAATCGAGCTGCCGCTGCCCCTTGAGCTGGAAGTAGCGCTCGACCGGGATCAGCGTGTAGTCGTGCGGCGGGAAGCGGTTGATGTCCTGGAGCGGCCGGGGCGGCGCGGGCGTAGAGCCGGCCGCCAGGCAGCCGGCAACGCCCTCCAGCCCGGCACCTGCGCTCAGCCGCTCGAGGATCTCGGTGAACGTCTCTTCGCCCTGGCCCACCACCACGCCGTCGATCCCGGCCTGCTCCAGCGTTTCCCGCGGAAAGAGCGAGGGGTGCCAGCCGCCCCAGATAACGGGCAGGTCCCGCCGCCGCGCCTTGAGCGCGCGGGTCACGCGAAGCGCATCGCGGATGGGCGCGCCGGTCAGAACGGTGACGCCCACGCAGAGCGCATCCCCGGCCGCGGCCAGGAGCGCGGCCAGCGGGTCACGCTCCAGTCGCCCGTCCACCACGCACACCTCGTAGCGGCGGCGATCCAGGCAGGAGCCGACCGCCAGCAGCGAGAGCGGCATGGTATAGAACACCGCTTCGGGGTTGTAGAGCACCACCTTGCGTCTCATGAGCTGGCCTCAGGAGCCCGGAGTAGCCGCCGCCTCGGGCGTGAGCTCGACGGGCAGCGCGCCTATGCCGTTGTGGGAGCGACGCTCCAGCCGGCGCAGCCGGTAGCGCTCGAGCGGCAGGCGCGCGCCGGCCAGCGCCAGCCCGCCCACGCGGCGCAGGTGGCGGACACGGATGCGCCCGGGCTCGCGCAGCAGCCGGCGCAGCTCGCGCCAGTGCCTCTGTGCCTTGAACTGCGTGTGCACCAGTACGTGCAACTGGCGGTAGAAGTCGGTGGTGTAGGGGCCACGGTAGAGCATGGCCAGGTCGTCGGAATCGAGCCAGTTCTGCTGCTCGCCCAGGTCGTGCTTAACACGCTCGTAGAACTTCGTGCCCGGCAGCGGATAGGAGACGGAGACGCCGATCTCATCCGGTGCGCCCTCGCGCAGCAGTCGGAAGGTCGCGTCAATGTCGGCGCGAGTCTCGCCCGGATAGCCGAACTGGAGGAAGAAGCCGACGCGGACGCCGGCGCGCTGGAGCTGCCGCGTCGCCTCCCTGATCTGCTCGACGCGCGTGCCCTTCTCCATGGCGTCCAGGATCTTCTGCGAGCCGGACTCCGCGCCGACCCACACGATCTCGGCGCCGGCGCGCCGGATGGCGGCGATCTCGCCTTCGCGCAACAGCAGGTCCGCACGGCTCAGGCACTTGAAGGGCAGGCCCGCGTCCTGCGCCTCGACCAGCTCGGCGAAGCGCGGCCACCAGCCGGGCTTGAGCCCCATGATGTCATCGGCAAACCAGACGTGGTCGGGCGCGTACGTGCTTTTCAGCCATGCGAGCTCCGCGACCACGTTCTCCGGGC
>JACQVE010000324.1 GCA_016209965.1 Gemmatimonadota bacterium
CGCGCTCGCCTCATGTGCCGGTCCCGTCTGCGACGCCCTGGCGCGGGGCGAAGTGGCGCTGGGGATGACGGAGGCACAGGTGCTGGCCGCGACGCGCACCACGGAGGACGCCTGGAGCCTGCGCCGCGCAGGGCGCGCGGCCGTGCTGGTGCCCCGGTCCCTGGATCTGGCGCCCCGCGACGCGGCCGGCGAGCTGGCGCTGGTGCAGTTGCGGGACGGCCGGGTGTCCAGCTACAGCTACCAGGAGGGTGCCGGCGTCAGGGTGGTGAGCGAGCCGGCCGACGCCAGCACCGCCGGCCGGGCCAGTGCGCTGGGCGAGATGCTGATCCGCGAGGGTGATGACCTGGCGGCGCGCGGCGACCTGGCCCGAGCGCTGGACCGTTACGACCGCGCGGAAGTGCTGCGAGCGGGCGACCCGGAGCTGGATTACCGCATCGCCACGGTGCTGGACAAGCAGCTCCGGCCCATCGAAGCGCTGATCCGCTACCGGCTCTTCCTGCACCGCCTCGAGCTGGAGAAGATCGAGGCGCTGGGCGAGGCGTACGCGAAGCTGGCCGCTGCGATCGCGCACGCGCGAGAACGCGTGATCGTGCTGGAAAAGCACTGACGACTCTCCGCCTCAGACCGACGAGTCGTGTAACGGAAACGGCAGCTTTAGCTAGTCCAACGCGGTCGCCGCATGAAACTTGACTCAATCGCTGCAACTTTTTCAGTGCAAGGATTCTAGCTGCGATCCGGGATCTCGGCCCGGACAGGCGGCGGAGCGCTGGCTGAAGCCTATGCGCAGGGGCAGCAATCCCAGCGTCAGTTTGGCAGTACTCGCCCTGGCGCTGACGCTCGGCGGCTGCGCCCGCATCTTCGGTTCCCATGACATCGCGCGCAGCGGGTTGAGCCGCCCGGATGAGCACCTGCGGCGGCTGCTCGCGGCGCAGCAGGCGGATTCGGCAGGGGCGCGCCTCGCGCGACAGGAGGGCGCGCCGGCCGATGAGCTGCTGCGGCTGCTCTACTCAGGCGTGGTCGCTCATTACGCCGGCCGGTACGAGGAGAGCGCCACAGCACTGGATCGGGCCGCGGCACTGGCGGAGGACCGCTACACCCGAAGCCTCACGCGCGGCGCACTCTCCCTGGTATCGAGCGACCTGGCGCTGGCCTACCAGCCGTCCCGCACGGAGCGGCTGCTCATCCACTACTACGGCACGCTCAACTACCTGCGGCGGAACGACCTCGAGGAAGCAGCCGTCGAGGCACGCCGCCTGAGCCAACTGCTGCAGGCCTACGAGGAGAGCGGAGTCGACGAGGCGCTTCGCGGGCTGCATGGCATCCTGCATTCTTTTGCGGGCGCGGCGTTCGAAGCCGCCGGCGAGCACAATGACGCCGACGTCGCCCACCGCCGCGCCCTTGCCCTGAGCGGCGACGCGGCGGCGGCCGTGCCTCCGGCCGAGGCCGCTCGCTCCGATTCGGCCGGCCAGGTCATAGTCGTGCTGGAGGAGGGGTTCGTCGCGCACCGCGTCGAGCAGGAGCTGGTGCTCGTACTCCTGCCGGAGGACGTGGCCGGGCTCGCCGGTGGCGACGAGGCTGCCCGTACGGCGGCGGCGGCGGACGTCGCGGCCCGCGTGCTGGCGCAGGCGTTTCGCGCGGCCGGTGAGTCCGAACCGGGGGAGGGACGGCCGCGCAGGCTCATGGTCACCCTGCCCGCCGGGCAGCCGCAGGCGGCGAGCGCCCAGTGCCGGCCGCGCGAAGGGGCGCAGGGCGGGGGCTCGGGTCAAGCGGCCGGCGGGGCTGCCCCCGCCGCTGCGCAGGCCCCGGACTCGGCCAGCAACCGGGCCTGCCCGAAAAAGCGGGAGCGCAACCCGTACTTCCTCAAGATCGCCTGGCCGGTCTATCGGTCGAGCGCGCCGCGCGAACACCGGGCCGCAGCCATTGTCGTGGACAGCGCCGGCGCAGCCCCGGTTCAACTGGCAGGCGATGTGTCCCGCGCTGCCGTCCAGGAGTTCCAGCAGCAGCGGGCACTGCTGCTGGCCCGGCTGGTGGCGCGTGCCGCGAGCAAGCTGGCGTTGACGCGCGCGGTCGAGCGTGAAGCCGGAGAGGAGAAGGAGGCGCTGGGCCGCGTGCTCGGGCTGGTGACGAATCTGGGAACGCTGCTGCTGGAGCGCGCCGACACCCGCTCCTGGCACCTCTTGCCCGGCCGCGTGGGCGTGGCCCGACTGAGGCTCCCGCCTGGCCGTCACACGGTGACCGTGGTGCTGGATGCGGCTGGCGAACGGTCCGGCCGCCGCCTCGAACTGGGCACGATCGACCTGAGACCGCTGGAGATCCGTTTCCTGACGGCCCGGCTCTGGCACTGAGTGGTCGAGTTCGTAAGTACGCCCACGCAACGAGGGCGCCGAGCCGCCCCGCTGGCCAGGCGCGCGACTGAGGCGTAGCCAAGGTGCTACGCCGCAGGGAGCGCAACGCAGCCAGCGGGGATGGATCGGCGGCGGAATGCGGGCGTATTTGCGGATTCGACCACTGAGTCGGCGGCGCGCCGGCCGCCGCTCCGGGGATTATTAGCGCCGAATCCCTGCCCCGGTACGCTGGGCGGGGCTCCCCCCCCCGCGGTAACGCTCCCTCACCTCCGCACGACCAGCCGGGTCTCGACCCAGACTTCGGGATCCAGCAGGTGGCGCACGCGCAGCGTGTAGCTGCCCGGCGCGGCAGCCACAATGCGCCGGTCCCCCAGTTGCAGCGAATCGCCTGCGGCGAGCGGCCCGCTCATGCTGTAGCCCTGGCAGCGGACAAAGGGATCCTCGAGGCGCAGGTCGCCCTGGAAGTCGAGGCTGCAGATGCGGGACTCGACGGCTACGGCCGCGCTCCCGCCGTTCACGACCACGGAGGCAACCTGCAGGGTATCGCCCGTGGCCGGCTGCGCCGGGGCGATGCGCACAGTCTGGCGCAGTCCGCGAGGCCCGTCCAGGCGAACCACGCCCGCAGCCGCATCGGGGCCGTTCACCTCCTTGGTGCTGCACCCGGGCAGCGCCACCCAGAATGCGAGGGCGCACGTCCAGGTCCATTTCCGCCGGATGTTCCCACGGCTCACGTCGCCCCTCCTTCCGTTGCCAGAGCGTGCCTGATCAGGGCGACTCCGTCC
>JACQVE010000325.1 GCA_016209965.1 Gemmatimonadota bacterium
CCCGAGTGCCGCCCCCCGGATTGGAGCGAAGGAGAGCTTCAGGGTACGGGTCTTGCGCGCAGCGCGGGTTCCTGCGCAAGGCGCGGCGAGGCGGCCGGGCCGATCTTGGCCGGGTCGCCGCGCGTTCACTTGGCCGCACATGCCTCTGGGGGTTCTGGGGCCGCAGGTCCAGAATTCTCCAACCAGCCGGCGCGAAGGGAGCCCGGCGCAACAGTCCTGGAAGGGAGGGAGGATTCATGAGAGCCACTCGTACTGCCACGCCCCTGGCCGCAAGAGGCGGTTGGCTGATCGCGCCCCTCGTCCTCGCCGCGCTGGCGGCGTGTGAGACCCAGCCGAGGGAGGAGGCGGCGGCCGAGGAGCAGCCGGCGCCGGCCGCCGAAACCGGCCCCATGCCAGCGGAAACACTGCCCACGGCGGCGGGTCCCACCGAGGTGCCCGATGCGGCCGTGCACACGACGGGCGCGCAACTGGTGGGCGCGTTCACGCAGGACAGCCCCTTCGATCCGGACGCGCCGGAGCACCTCTGGTTCGACAATGGCGACGGCACGTTGCTGTTCCTGCACTACGACAAGCCGCTGCCCCAGGCGGCGAAGGTGATCTACACGGGCTATGGCGTGAAAGGCCGCTGGTGCGCGGAGGATCAGCCGGAGGGGTTCACGCATTTCCATCGCACGGCGAAGGTCGGGGCGTGGGACGCTGGTCACGGCGGCTCGAAGCCGGGCGAGGAGGGCTACTGGCTGAAGCACATCGCGGTCGAGAAGTTCGACATGCCGGCCATGATGGGGATGCCGGCCCGCACCATCGAGCCGGGGCTGGACCGGCAGTTCATGCCCACCAGGGCCCCGGACTGCAGAGCCTGATCGGCCTCGCGGTAAGGCGGCCGTCGGCCGCGGCGCTGCTGGCCATGGCGCTGGTGGCCGGCTGTAGGGCCGGCGGCCGCGACGAGGGAGACCGCGCGGCTGCCGCCGCGGCGGCGGACACGGCAGGCAAGGCTGCGCGCGAGCCCGGGGACCAGGCCGCGCGGGCGGCCCCGGGCGATGCCCGGCGCGGGGAACTGCTCTTCGGCCAGATCGGCTGCAACGGCTGCCATCTGGTGAACGGCGTGGGCGGCATGGTGGGCCCTGAGCTCACGGGCGTCGCCTCCCGGCCCACGCCGGACCCCGGGCGCTGGCCCTCGGCCGAGGCGTACGTCCGCGCCTCGATTCTGGAACCCGGCACCTACCTGGTGCCCGGCTACACGGCCGACATGCCCGGGCCCGACAAGCTCGGGCTCGCGCCCCAGCACGTGAACGACCTCGTCGCCTACCTCATGACCCTGCTCTGATCGGGCGAAGCCTAACGTCCACCGGGCGGCGTGAGCATGCCTTCGGCAGCCGCCAACGGAAGTAGTGGCGCGGCTGGAGAGGCGGTTACGGTGCCTACCTCGCTGCCGCCAACGGTCCCTTTCTCCAGCACAGATCCCGGTCTTCGGGTTGGCCCCCGCCGGGAGGCGCCCTATTTTGCCGTGGGTTGTAAGGGCCGCACGAGCGAGAGCGGGCATACGATGGAACGACAGGCGACGGGGAGTGGCTACCGTTACCGCGATTTCCCGGGCGTGTTTTGGGACGCGGCACCCGACGCCGCGATCGAAGTGGAGAAGCCCGAGGTCCTGGCGCGTATCCTCTCGACCAGGCGGATGGACGTGATCGCCAAGCTCGTCACGCCCGAGCTGCTGCGGCGAAAGCTGGAGGACCTTCCCATCCCCGATCCACGGCGTCGCTTCTGGCGGCTGGTGCTGGAGCAGATGCCAGCCCGAGCCGGTGCCTAGCCACGCCGACGATGTTGCCTGGCGACCCCCTAATCCTGCGCTCGCTGCACATACAGATCCTGCGCATCGTCGGTGCGGCGGAGCGCGAATATGGACCTATCGGCCTGCGGCTCATGGGTGGGACGGCCCTCTCGGCGTATTACCTGAAGCACCGCGAGTCGGAGGACCTCGATCTCTTCGGCGGGCCGACCCTGAATGCGAAGGACTTTGCGCTGTTCGTGCGGGATCGGCTCGAACGCGACGGGCTGTACGTCCACATCAGGGAGCACGAGCCGCTGAACCAGGGGTTCGCACGTTATCTGGTGACGGAGGGCGTCGATCCTCGAGACCAGCCGATCCGAGTCGACTTCGGCAGGGAGTCCGCCTTTATGCTGGAGCCTTCCCTGCTCACCCAGGAGGGCGTTCGAGTTGCCTCGTTCCGAGACATCTGTGCGGGAAAGATCGGTGCCCTCTGCACACGGTCCGATGCCAGGGACTACATCGACTTGCACGCTATACTCCGGCGTCCTGGCGCGGCGGGCGCGACGCCCGACGATGAGACCGTCCGGCAGCGCATGCGGTCGCTGCTTCGTGACGCTCAGGAATCGGACCCTGGACTGAGCCCGGTGGTCGTGGGCGAAACCGTCGCGCGCGGCCTCGGTCGCTCTCTGGTCCGGGATTTCCCGTTACGGCTGATCCTACCGATGACTGACGAAGAGGTTCAGACAACCCTCGCGCTGGCGCTCGAGGCGTGCGCCCGTGAGGCCGGCAACAAGTGGCTCACAGGGTAGAACCGGCGATGGCCAGAGAGGTGCGGCTGTTCATCGGCACGAGGCGCGGGCTCTTCCTGGCGCGGTCGGGGGCGGAGCGTGCGCAGTGGACGTTCTCCGAGCCCTTGCTCGAGGGGCGCGAGGTGTACCACGCCTGGCTCGACCCGCGTGACGGCCGAACCGCCTGGGCGGCGACGGACCACACCGTCTGGGGCGCCCACGTGCACGGGAGCGAGGACCGCGGCGAGACCTGGCAGGTGCTGGAGGAGGCGCCACATTACCAGGACGGGCGGGGCCTGCAGGCGATCTGGGCGCTGGCGCCCGGGCATGCTGGCGCACCCGATACGCTCTATGCGGGGATCGAGCCCGCCGGCCTCTTTGGCAGCCGGGACCGCGGCGTAAGCTGGAGCGGCGTCGCCGCTCTGAACGAGCACCCCACGCACGGCACCTGGCAGCCGGCCGGTGGGGGGCTGGCGCTGCACTCGATCCACGTCGATCCGCGCACCCCGCAGCGCATGTACTGCGCGATCTCGGCGGGCGGCGTCTACCGCTCCGAGGATGGCGGCGCGAGCTGGGTGCCGGCCAACCGCGGTGTACGCGCGGAGTTCCTGCCGCAACTCTATCCGGAGACGGGGCAGTGCGTCCACAAGCTGGTGCTGCACCCCGCCCGCCCGGATCGGCTGTACCAGCAGAACCACTGCGGAGTGTATCGTTCAGACGACCGGGGGGAGACCTGGTTGGAGATCACAACGGGGCTGCCCAGCGACTTCGGCTACGCGCTGGCGGTGGACCCGCACGATGCGGATACGCTCTTCGTCATTCCCGAGGAGTCGAGCCACATGCGCACCACGGTTGGCGGCCGCCTGCGGGTGTACCGCAGCCAGGATGCCGGCGGCTCGTGGCAGGCGCTGACCCGGGGGCTGCCTCAGAGTCACGCCTACGTCTCCATCTTGCGGGAAGCCATGGCCAGCGACGAACTGGAGCCCTGCGGGCTGTATTTCGGCACCTCGAGCGGCCACCTCCTCGCCAGCCGCGACGGGGGCGATTGCTGGGAGCTGATCGCGGG
>JACQVE010000326.1 GCA_016209965.1 Gemmatimonadota bacterium
CCATCCTGCCCACCGAGGAGGCGGCACTGGTCGAGTTCTTCCGCGGCATGCGCGGCGCGATCCATGTGGCCTTCGAGGAGGGAACCCAGGCGCAGTGGCTGCACGATCTGCTGGCCCCGGTGGTCGACCGCGTCGTCGTGTGCGATCGGCGGGGGCAGGCCCGGCAGGGGAACAAGGGGGACGCCAGCCTGGCCTACGTAAGGGAAGTCTCCTGCCGCAGCCGCTTCAGGAGCTGGATCTGGCCCGCGTGGTAGAGGTCGTGGGCGGCAGCGCCGTACATCAGGGTGAGGTTAGGAAAGCGTGAGCCGCGGGACTTCTCGTCGAGCCGGTGGGCGGGGAAGTTGGCAATGGTGTCGCGCAGCTCCTGGTGCTGCTGCACGAGCAGGCGCACGTCCTGCCGCCAGGTCGCCTCATCCAGTGGGTCCGGCAGACGTGGCCAGTTGCTGCCCGGCCGGGGGAAGGAGCCCTTGGGGTCGCCGCGCAGGCGGCGGCGCACGGCGTACTTCCAGTAGCTGGCGTGCAGTGCGATCTCCCAGATGTTGTGGCGCCCGTTGGCGGGCCGCCAGGCGGCCTGCTGCGCACTGACCCGGCGCAGCGCGCCGCGGAGCGTGGGGCCGTGCCAGGCCTGGCGGTCGAAGGCCTCGTCCAGGAAGCGGAGCAGCAGGCGGATCTCGGGAGAGGGAGCGGTCATTCGAAGCCTGGGAGTGGCGATTGAGCCCAGTTCATGGAAATGACCGCCTTCTTAACCGTGCAGGTGCACGAGGACGTGCACGAGTACGAAGGGTTGCGGGCCTAACGAGCTACTTGAGTACGCGTTCGAGATATTTCCCCTGGGTGGGGTCGACGCGCAGCGTATCCCCCTCATTGACAAAGGCCGGGACCTGCACGGTCACGCCGTTCTCGAGCCTGGCCGGCTTGGTCATGGCGGTCTGGGTCGCGCCCCGCATGGCCGGGTCCGTCTCGATGACCTTGAGCTCGAGCGAGGAGGGGAGCTCGATGCCGATGGGCCGTGCCTCGTAGAACTCGGCCAGGATCAGCATGTTGGGGGTGAGCCACTGGGCCGAGTCGCCCAGCGTCTCAGCATCCAGTTCGAGCATCTCGAAGTTCTCGGTGTTCATGAAGTGGTAGTGGTGGCCGTCGCTGTACAGGTACTGCAGTTCGTGGGTGGCGAGGGCGGCCTTCTCGACCGTGTCCGCGGCGCGGAACCGGTGCTCGAATGCGGCGCCGGTGCGCAGGTTGCGCATCTTGGTCTGCACCATGGCGCGCAGGTTCCCGGGTGTGTGGTGGCGGAAATCGACGACGCGGCAGGGATCGCCGTTGAAGACGATCACGGTGCCACGGCGGATCTGGGTGGCGGGCATCGGCATACGGCCGCGACTCCTCCGGTTCGGTAGGCTGGTGGTCGAATTCGCAAGTTCGGTCGGCTGCGGCCGCCCACACATCTCCGCTGGCAGCGCCCGCGACAACCTCAAACCTTATACACTGGCGCCAGTCACCGTTCCAGGCAACCCCGTGCTCAGGTCCAGGGCCCACCAGGCCAGGGGCGGCAGTGGGAGCACGGGGTTCAGCGACGCGGGAAGGTTCAGTCTGAGGCTGGGGAGCCAGCTTCCTGGCGGGCGGCGAGCCAGTCGAGCAGGCGGGGCCAGATTTCCTCGCGGGCTTCGCGGCTGACGACGAGTCCCGCATGGCCGTAATCGGTGGCGAAGCCGGTGCGTCGGCCGCAGAGCAGGAAGCTCTTGTCCGGGGAGCCAACGAGGTCAAAGAGAGCCTGGCAGGCTGGGGGCGGCGCCCAGAGGTGGTCGCCGGCGCCGGCGACTGCGAGGAGGGGCAGTCGGAGCTGGGCGAGCCCTGCGCTGTAGTCGGAGCCGTCATCACCGCGCCAGTGTCCGCCGATGTTCCACCCCATCCACTGGGCCATGACGCCGGGCAGTTCGTCCTCGGGCCCGAGTCCGAGGCGGCGGGCGGGGAACCGCCCGAGGAGGAGCGACGCCCGGCGGATGGAGCGGGCGAAGAGGCCGCGCCAGGGCTGGAGCCAGGGCGCGGGCGTGGCGATCGCGACCGCGCCTGCGAGCTGGTGGGCGAGAGCCGGTTCGGCAGCCAGAGCGGCGAGGGCGGCGGACCCGCCTGCCGAGTGGCCAATGAGAAAGGGCCGGCCGCCGGCGGCGGCGGCGGCGGCGAGGGCAGCGGGCACGTCCTGGCGCGCCCAGTCGTCGAAGTCCCATGGCTCTCCCCGGTCGGGGCGCTGGCTGGCGCCATGGCCCCGGGGATCGAGGGCCCAGGCCTCGAATCCGGCGGCTGCCAGGGCACGGGCGAAGCCGGTGCCGCGCGTGCCGATCCAGAAGGTATGATTCGAGAAGGTGCCCGGAATGAGGACCACGGGCGTGGCGCCGGCGGGGCCCATGCGGTGCACGGCGAGCCGCACCCCATCGGCGGCGTGCAGGAACTCGAGGCGGGCGGCGGGTGGCGCTTCCGGGATCATGCGGGCGTCAGCACGCGCACGCCGGCGGGCACGACTGCGGCTGTGACGGGGGTCTGGCCGGCGGGGTCGCCGTCGATCTGGACGGGGGCGGGCGGGTCGGCGTGCAGGACGATGTGACGGGCCTGGAAGTGCAGCAAGCGTCTGTCCTGCCCCACTCGCTGGCGGGCCGCCTGCCAGAGCACTGCGGGGAACTCGGCGAGGTGTGCGGGCGCGATGACCAGCACGTCCAGCAGCCCGTCCTGCCAGGAGCGGCAGCCGCGCGGCGCGAGGGGGAGGGTAAAGGGCAGGAAGGAGGCGAACAGCTCGCCTACATTGGCCACGATCACGCTCATGGCGCGCAGCTCGATATCGCGCCCGTCGAGGGTGAGCCGGAAGGTGAGCGGCGCCGCGTGGAGTGCCTCGCGCATGGCGGCATAGAGGTAGGCGGCGAACCCCCAGCGCTCCTTGAGCGGGCGGGAGGCAGCGGCCATGACGGCGGCGTCGTAGCCGGCGCCGACGGCCAGGGCGAAGGCGCGGCTGTCAATGCGGCCCAGATCCATGGCGGTCACGCGGCCGCGCAGCGCGACGTCGACGGCGCGTTCGAGGTCGAGGGGGATGCGCAGGTTGCGGGCGACCTGGTTGGCCGTGCCCCGAGGGATGATGGCCAGCGCCGTGTCGCTGCCGGCGAGCCCGGTGGCGACCTCGGCCAGGGTGCCGTCGCCGCCCACCATGCAGACGGCGCGGTACCCCGCTTGTGCGGCCTGTCGCGCCAGCTCGGCGGCATGGCCGGGGCGGCCGGTGTCGGCGATGTCGAAGGCGGCGCCCCGGGCGTGGAAGGCGGCGACGACGCGGCGGCGCAGCCGATCCGGCGCCTGGTGTCCGGCCGCGGGGTTGAGGATGACGAAGGTGCGGCCGGCGCAGGCGCCGGCCGCACTGGGGACTGCGGGGTGGTCCACCGGGCCGTGGGCGCGGGAGTCTACCCCTGCAGCTCGGGGCTGCGGGCCAGCTCCTGGAGGCGAGCGATGCGCTCTTCCGTGCTGGGATGGGTGCTGAAGAGGCGGATCAGCCCTGCCCCCCGCACGGCCGCCAGCGGGTTCACGATCGCGAGCTGCGCGGCAGCCGGGTTCACCTGCATGGGGATGCGGTGCGCGTACATCTCGAGGCTGCGCAGGGCGCCGGCCAGCGCCAGCGGCCGGCCGGAGATCTGGGCGCCCGTACGGTCCGCCTGGAACTCGTTCTGCCGGCTGATCGCGAACTGGATGATCATGGCAGCAATGGGCGCGACAATGGCCAGGGCCAGCAGGGCGAAGGGGTTGCCGCCGTCGTCGTCATGACCGCGGCCGAACCCGCCAAAAATGGCGCCCCACTTGACGATGCTGCCGATCATGGCCACGGCTCCCGCCATAGTCGCGGCAATCGTGCCTACCAGCATGTGGCGGTGCTTGACATGCGCCAGCTCGTGGGCGATCACGCCCTCGAGCTCCTCAGGGCCGATGAGGCGCAGGATACCCGCCGTGCAGCAGACCACGGCGCGTTCCGGGCTGCGGCCCGTAGCGAAGGCATTGGGCTGGTCGGAGGGCGCGATGGCCACGGTGGGCATGGGCAGCCCGGCGCGCTGCCGCAGCCGGTCCACCACCCGGTACAGCTCGGGCGCGTCCTCCGGTCCGATAATGCGCGCGCGGTACATGGCCAGGACGGCTTTGTCGCTCCACCAGTACATGGCGAAGTTCATGACGCCGGCGATGGCGAAGAACAGAACAGCGCCGCCCTGGCCGCCAATGGCGCCGCCCAGCACGACGAGCAGGGCGGTGAGCCCTGCCATGAGCAGAAAGACCTTGGTCCGTTCCATGGAACACTCCGGTGTTGGGAATTCGGGGGTAAGATACCCCAGGGGTGGCCGCGTGGTCCAGTTTCAGGGGGCTGGGCGGGCTGAGCTCGGGTTCGGGCTCCGGGGCTGCGCCCCTGGGCTCGGGCTGGGGCTCGGAATAGAGGCCGCTCGTTTATCTCGGGTGCGGAGCTGATCCTGGATCGCGAGCCCGAGCCCAGCGCAGCGGAGCCCAGCGCAGTGGAGCCCAGCGCAGTGGAGCCCGAGCCCGCGTCCCGCCTCCCGCGTGGAGGTTGGGAGGCAGGGGGTCAGTACCCCCAGTCGCGGAAGAGGAAGAAGCCGTAGACCTTGCGCAGCTCGAGGCCCTGTTCCAGGCCGAACGCGGGGTTGCGGGCGAAGCGGTCTTCGGCGAAGGCGGCGGCGGTCCAGGTGGGGTGGAAGCGCCATTCGAGCCGGACGCCCGGCTCGCTGTAGCGCTGGGCGTTGCCGATGCGCTGGGTGAAGGCGAGGAAGAGGTTCTGGCCGAGGTAGCGGCCCAACTCGACCTGGGCGCCGCCCAGCAGGCCGCTGACGGCGGAACCCTGTTGGGGCTCGCCCAGGTTGGTTTCCGCCGCAGTAATGGCCACGTAGTCGAGGCCGAAGCCCTGGGCGAAGGTCTCGAGGCCGCTGGCGGCGTAGCCCAGGAAGCTGGGCGCGACGGCGCGGAATACACCGATCCCGGCGAGGTCGAGGGCGCGGCTCTCACTGGCGGCGAGGAGGTAGGTGGGCCGGCCGAAGACGAGGTAGCTGGCCAGGTCGGACTCGCTGATGGGCGGCTCGGCATCGCTGGTCAGGGCGACGCGCGGGCTGCGCAGCGTGCCGGTCACCACGGCGCGGATGTCCAGGGGCTGGTCCTGCACGGTGCGGGCCCGGTAGCCGGCAGTGATGTCCAGGCTGGGATCGATCCCGGGCGTGCCGTCGAAGTCGACCGTGCCTTGGCGCACTTCGAAGCGGCGGCCGTACACCTGGTAGATGCCGCGGACGGCGCTGAGCGTGCCCCAGAGCCGGAGGTCCTCAGGCTGGCGGTCCTCCGCGCGGCGGTCATAGGCGACGGTGAGCTCGCCCGTCACCTCGACGTTCAGCCCGCGGCTGCGCAGCCAGAAATCCCGGCCCACGTCCAGCGACCCGGAGGCCACCAGGTTTTTCAGGAACGGGCTGGAACTGGCTGGCAGGATCTTGCGGAACGCGACCGCGGAGGTATCGACGACGTCGAAGAGGAGCGGACTGTCCAGCTCGACGATCTGGTACTGGCGCCAGAGCTCGTCGAGATAGAGGGCGCCGCGGTCAATGCGCAGGGCGGTGCGGACGCGCGGCCGGCGGTAGCTCCCCTGCAGGTGCAGCTCGCCGCTGGCAGCCAGCTCGACATCGCGGCGGCGCGCGGCCAGGAATTGGGAGCCGCGCAGCACGAGATCGAGCTCGGGATCCGAGAGCGGGCGGAACGTGACGGCGCCCTCGAGCGAGGCGCGCCCGCCGCGCCCTGACCACCGGCCTGCCTCGCCGGCGGCAGAGCTGGTCTCGTCGGTCCGCAGCTCGAGGTCCACCGCGACCTGGCGCGGGCCGACCACGCGGAAGCTGCCTTCCACGTTGCGGTAGGCCACGCCCGTGGGCTGCCAGAGCGCCGCGCCCTGCCGCAGCTCGAGCGCGCCGCCCAGGACCGGCTCACGGGTGGTGCCCCCAATCGTGAGCCGCCCAGCCACGCTGCCCTTCACATCGCGGAAAGCGGAGAGGAACGCGGCAGGCAGCGCGGCCGGCAGGGCGTCGGCCTGGATCACGAAATCCAGCGGCTCGGCCAGGCGCCGGTCGGGCACGGGTGCCAGGCTGAGGTCCAGCGGTATAGTGCCGCGGCCGCTGAGGACGGGGCTCGAGCCCTCCCGCAGCTCGAGCTGCGCCTCGAGGCGGCGTTCGCGGTAGCCCATGCTGCCCTCCACTCGCCCCAGAGCAATATCACCGTAGCGCAGGTCGGTAATGGCGAGCTTTCCTTCCAGGGTGGGGGCGGCCGGCGTGCCGCGCACGGTGATGTGGCCGGCGAGCATTCCGTCGGCGGCGGCGGCCGGGCGCGCGACGTGCAGGAATTCGGCGATCGGAACCTGCTCGAGGTCCACGCGGAAGTCGACATCCCGCTGGCGCCGGACGGGGGCGGCTGCAGGCGGCATCGATCCGCCCGCCCCGCCGCGCGGCTCGAGGTCCGTACGGCTGCGTGCCAGCGCCGCTTCCCAGGGGAGCGAACCGGAGACCCGCACGCGCCCGCTGCCGCCCGCCTCGAGCCGATCCGTGGCGCGGACCAGCTCGAGCCCCATCACGGCAATCCCCGCCGGGCCCGCCTGCACGGTGGCGGGGTGGGCGAGCTCCCAGCTCGCCGGTCCGGTGCGCAGCCCGAGCTCGCGCAGGCGGAACTCCGCCCGGCCCCCGGCGCGGTGGAAATCCGTGGCCAGACGGTAGGCTTGCTGGTCAGGCGCGTCGGCTTCTATTTCGAGTTGGCCGGCCGAGTCGCCGTACTGCGCCTCGAGGCGGGCGGCGAGGAGCGGCCGGTCATAGAGCGCGAGGGAATCGGAGCGCAGGCTGAGCCGCAGGCGCAGCGAATCGCTGCGCACAGCCGTGGCGCCGAGCTGGATGGTGGCGCGGCGTGCCCGGATGCGGTCGTAGACGAGGTGCTGGAGGCTAGCCTGGGCATGCACATCGAAGCCGGCCAGGCCGCCCTCGAGCCTGGCATGCAGGCGCAGGGCGCCGGCGAGGCGGGCAGCCTTTCCCTCGAGCGGCAGGCCTGCCGTATCGGCGAAGAAGAAGGAGCGGAGCGCGCCCAGCGAGTCCGCGTCCAGCTCGAGGTCGAGCTCGCCTCGCCGCTCCGCGACCAGGCCGAGCTGTCCGCGGGCGAACAGCCGGCCGGCATCGCTTTCCAGGGCGAACGTGTCCACGCGGGCTGCGCCCTCGGCAATGGTCAGGGCGAGGACCCCGTCGCTCACGTCCAGGTCCCGGACGCGGCCGCGCTCGAGGCTCGCCTTCAGCACCCCACGGGCCCGGCTGGCCTCTGTGCCCGCGCCTTCCAGGAAGAAGCGCCCCGTGATCGTGGTCGCGGGCAGGCCCTTCGCGACACGGTCGAGGAGGAAATCGGTGACGCTGCCGGCCGCGCGGTAGTGCGGCTCGGGCCGGGCGAGATCGAGGCGGGCCTCGAGCACCACGGGGCCGCCGGGCGTGGCCACCTCCGCCTTGACGGCCAGGTCGTGGAGCGGCCCCTGGATGGTGACGGGCCCGTGCAATTCGCCGGTGACCCGACCGAGTTGGGGGAAGATGGCGGCGAGGGCATCCAGCGCCAGCGGACGAGCGTCGAAGCGGGCGTCCACGGTGCGGTCAGCGCCCCACTGGAGTGCACCGCGGCCTTCGAGCTGAGACGCGGGCGCGCCGGCGCGCTGGTGCTCGAGTGCGGCGGCGAAGCGCAGGCTTTGATCGAGTCGCCCCGTCGCCTCGATGCGGCCCGTGATGCTGCCGCCCAGGCGGAGCTCGGGCCGCAGTGCGGCGAAGAGGGCCAGATCCAGCTTGCGCAGCTCGGCGCGCAGCCCCTGCACAGCGAAGGGGGGCCGCAGGTCCACGGTTCCGCTCCAGCTCAG
>JACQVE010000327.1 GCA_016209965.1 Gemmatimonadota bacterium
CATGAGTGCCGCAGCCCGGCGCCGCAATCTGCTCGGTGGCGGCGCCGGCCGCCTCCAGCTCGAGGGCGATCTCAGCGGCAAGGGTGGCGCACAACGCCTCGTCGCCGCTCGGGCTCTCCCGTTCCACGAAGCGGCGTATTCGCTCGAGCAGCCGATCTCCCCCAGCCGACGCAGCCATTAGACTGAAGTTACCCGATAGCTTCGGATCAGGATTAGATTACGCGCTCGCGATGCGGAAGTGTAGGGTATCTGCCGGAAAGGTGTCGGCAACTGTAGAAGCCGTTGCCCCTTCCGGCCCTGGCGCGCTTTCCGCCGCTCTGACCCCACCCTGCGGAAGATGCAGGTGAGCTTCGGCGGACAAAGCGACCTCACCGCCCGGACTTGCGAGCTGCCGGGCGAGGGGTTCGATTCCCGCCCGGTTCCGGTGCCGGCAGAGGGCGACGCGGCGCGCGCCCGACTGCAAGGCAGCACCGGGCGCCACCTGACCGTCGGCCGCACCCCTCTCTCGGAGAAGCTCGTGGACCGGCTGGCCCTCCTGCTCTCTTGGCTCACCCTTTCGGCCGCTCCCATCCACGCACAACAGGAGAGGGCGCCAGCGCCCGCGCGGCCGAGCGGCTGGGCGCTCGTGCCCCAGGTCGCCATCGGACCGCTGGGTAACCGCTGGGAGGGCGTCGTGACAGCGGAGCCCGACAGTGCCGACCCCATGCGGCGCGATACCATCTCGCATTGGCAGCTCAGGCCCGGAACCGCGCCCGTGCTGGGCGTAACGCTTCAGTACCGGACGGCGGGGCGCTTCACCTACGAGCTGCTGGGCAGCTACGCTGCCACGGACTACGCCGTGGACATCGGGCCCGACGCCGACCATACGACGCAGAAGATCCGGGGTGCGGGAAGCATCCGGCTCCTCCGGCTGATGGGCGGAATTCACTTTCGACTGCGGCCCAGCGCTCCCGGCTACTTCTCGCTGGGCGCGGGCGCAACGTACTACCGCCCCGCGGAGCGGATCCGCGTCTCGGGCGGGGAGGGCAGGGAGCCCCTTTTTGACGACCGGGCACAGTGGATGCCGGCCGGCCATGTCGGCGCCGGGATTGACCTTCCGGTGGGCCGCGAGACGCTCCGCCTGGACGGCAGAGTGTACGGCTCCCGGCCGGCTCAAGAACGGGTGACTCACGTGTCGGGCGAGCCCCGGCTCGAGGCGCGGGTGGCCCTGGACTGGCTGCTGGGCGTGGGGTACGTGATCCGCTTCTGAGCGCGCAGCCACGCCTGCCCCCGCAGGTGGTGGCCAATCCACAAATATGGTGGCATTCGGCACCGTATTGGAGGACTCCACCACTCTAGACCAGTCTCCAGCCATGCAGCGGGTCGCGACGCACCAGCCCCTTCTGCTCCAGGTGCTGCAGGTACGCCAGCACGGCCCCCTCCGCCGCGGCGCGCAGGCGCGCGTCCAGTTGCTCGCCGTAAACGGCGTCCACGAGGGCCGGCGCGAGGGCGGGCCCGCGCCCCAACGCCCTCAGCACCTGGGCTTGCCGCTCCTCCCGGTGCCGCACATAAGCTCGCAGCGCCGCGGCAGGATCGGTCAAGGGAGGGCCGTGAGCGGGATAGATGACCCGGGAAGCGAGGCGCCGGACGCGCTCGAGGGACTCGAGATAGGTGCCCAGGTCGCCCTCGGGTGGGGCCACGAGCGTCGTCTCCTCTCCACCCATGAGGAGGTCGCCGCAAAACACCGCGCCCTCCGCCGGCCAGAGGAAAGCAGCGTGGTCGCGCGTGTGACCCGGGGTGGCAATGGCCAGCAGCTCGCCGGCATCGGTTTCGATGCGGCCGCCCGGCTCGAGTGAGCCGTCGCCCAGGGCCAGGACCGGCGCGCGCAGCCGGCCGGCCAGTGCAGCCGCCCCTCCGGCGTGGTCGGGATGCTGATGGCTCAGCAGCAGGGCGACGACTTCGGCCCGGCCGACCGCCCGGGCGACGGCATCCACGTGCTGCGGCAGCGAAGGACCCGGATCGATGACGGCCACCCGCTCGGCGCCGACCAGGTAGGTCCGGGTCCCATCGAGCGTGAAGAGGGAGGGATTGGCTGCCAGGACGGAGCGTGTCACCGCTCAGAAATCTGCCGCGATTCGCCAGACCTGACTCGGAAACGCTACCGCCGCTCCGCCATGAGCACTTCCGCCAGCTTGTCCGCCACCGTCTGAACCGCTTCCTCGTCGTCCTCGCCGAACGCGGCCGGCGCGTCACTGTCCATGTCGATCTGGCCCAGAATCTCTTCGCCGGCCCGGATCAGGACCACCAGCTCCGAGCGCGTGTCCGGGCTGCACGCCAGGTAATTGTCGAGCTTGGTAACGTCCGCCACGTTCTGGTTGCGGCGCTCGGCCACTGCCGTGCCGCACACGCCCTGACCGACGGGGATCCTGGCGTGTTCGGTCGATTGGCCGACGTAGTTGTGCAGCCAGAGCACGTTCTCCTCGGGATCCAGCAGGTAGACGCCGACCCAGTGGAAGCGCTCGTCGGACGCGTGGATGGTCTTCACCGCCTGGCGCAAGATCGCGTCCGAGAGGTACCCCTCTTCCCGCATCTCCTGCAGCCGTTTTACCAGTTGGGATGCTTCGAGCATGGAACGTCCTCACCTCGCATCAAGGG
>JACQVE010000328.1 GCA_016209965.1 Gemmatimonadota bacterium
AATCGGAGCAGCCGGCTGACCGCGAGCCACCGAGAACCAACTTACCCCTGATGGTCGGCGCGGTCAAGCACTTCGTCGTGCGCCTCGTGCGCCTCGTGCGCCCGGGGGCTGGGAGGCTGCAGCAGCCGCAGCCTAACCTAACCCCAATACTCGGGCACGCCCGGGCGATCCCCCAGGAGTTGATGCCCAGGGCGGGATGGCAGCTCAGTTGGTGAGCACCTGGCTGTTCGTGCCGAACTACTTACCGGTAACCTTAACGGGAATCGAGCCCGCCCAGAACATCGAGGGGGCTCCGCACCCCCAGGCCGCCGCGGTTGAGTACGTGGGTGTAAATCATGGTGGTTTTGACGCTGCGGTGGCCGAGCAGCTCCTGGATGGTGCGGATGTCGTATCCGTCCTCAAGGAGGTGAGTGGCGAATGAGTGGCGCAGCGCGTGGCAGGAGGCCCGCTTGGTGAGGCCAGCCTGGCGCGAGGCTTCCTTGAGGGCGCGCTGGACGGCCGTCTCGTGCAGGTGGTGACGGCGGAGCTGTCCCGTATGGGGATCGCGGTGCAGGCGAGTTGCTGGAAAGAGGTACTGCCAGCCCAACTCGCGGCCAGCGCCCGGATATTTGCGCTCGAGAGCTCCCGGGAGAGCCGCCCACCCCGCCCCGCGGCGCAGGTCGCTCTCGTGCAGCCGGCGCACGTTGCCCAATTGCGCGGCGATTTGCGGCCCCAAGGACGCCGGGAGCATGGTAACGCGGTCGCGGTTGCCCTTGCCGCCCCGGACAGTGATCTCGCCACGGCCAGGATCTACGTCCTTCACGCGCAAGCGCAGGCCTTCGAGAAGGCGCAGGCCGGCGCCGTAGAGGAGGGTCGCTACAAGGCGCTTGGAGCCGCTCATCCGCCGCAGCAGGAGCCGAACCTCATCGCGCGTCAGCACGACAGGACGACGGAAAGCCCTCTTGGCACGGAGCACGCCGCGGGGCGCCTCGATCTCCCGCCCGAGCACTTCCCGGTACAGGAACAGAAGCGCGCTGCTCGCCTGGTTCTGCGTGGACGAGCTGACCCGCGAAGCATTGGCGAGGTGCGAGAGGAACGCTGTGACCTCGCCGCCGCCCATTTCGGCCGGGTGCCGCTTGCCATGGAAGAGGACGAAACGCCGGACCCAGGCGACGTAGACCTCTTCTGTGCGGCGGCTGTAGTGCCGGGCACGCACCGCTATGCGCATCTGGTCCAGGAGTCTGGGCCTGGAAGGGTTGTCGCCGACGGCTGATGCGGCCATTTGCGGACAGTATGCGAGGGCGGAGCCGGTGCCTAGAGGGCAAGCTGCCCGGGATGCTCCGTGTCACTCCCGGCCCGCCCAGGAACCGTGCGGCTGAACCGGGGCGGCCACCGCTGGTGCTCGCCAGGCGATGTGCGCACCCGCGCACTGATTTTGCGGACGGGCGAGCGTGACCATATCCAGCAGATATCGGGGCGGTGCAATGGCAGGATGGGGCAGGACGCAGCCAGCGTCCGGTATGATCCGCGCAAGCAATTGGGCTGCTTTCCGGCGCGGCTGCTCTCGCGCCTGGTGCGGTTGGTCTGACCCCGATGTGGGAGCTCTACCGGGGGTTTCGCGCGCAAAGGGCAGACGCTAGACCTACGCACTTCCCGGGACTTCGCCCGGGAAACGGGGCCCCTTCGGGGCAGCGAGATTCAACCGTCCACGGCACAGGGAATTCCCGAAGAGAAGCCATATCGTGAATTTTTTAACGATCTGCGTGGTCAAGCGCCCAACCTAGCGCTGCTGTTCGGCCAGTCGTCGCTCGAACGCCAGATCGCGCACGCGCTCGAGGTAGTCGCCGGCGGGGTTGGCCGGCCCCGTGCGGACGGCGAAGTCGTAGGAGAAGAGCACGATCCCAGTGGCGCCGAGCTCGCGGGCGGCCCGGATCTTCTCGACCGTGCCCTCCACGGTGTTGCGGTAGGCGCCGATCCCTGCCCAGACGCGGGCGGCGCCGGCGGCCTCGACAGCGACGCGGATCTGCTCCCGGAAGAGGGCGGTGTCCGGGGTATACGCCATGGGGCAGGCCACGTCCAGCAGGCCACGTTGCAGCCAGTCACGCCAGTCCTGGAAGCGATTGCGATAGGCGTCCCCGCCATTGGCGAATACCGCCGCGCTGACCAGCACGTCGGGCTTGCGCTTCTTTACACCGTGGTAAATGCGCTCGACCAGCTCGGTAATCTGCTCGCGGCGGAAGCGGTCCCAGGCTCCCGGAAAAGAATCCGTGTACACGAGCGGGTCCGCCGCCTCGAGCGCGGCCAAGCGGGCCTGCAGCGAGTCCGGCAACTGCGGCGCCAGCCAGCGGCGGAATCGCTCGAGCGCGGTGCGCGAGTAGTCGTAGTCGGGCGCCGGGTAGCGCACGTAGTCGAAGTGGATGCCGTCCACATCATAACGCTCGAGGATGTCCAGCCACACGGAGTAGATGTGCTCCTTCACCTCCGGGTCCGCCGGCACCGTATAGAGTCCTTCGACGTGGCCGCGGTTGGCCCGCGCGTACTCGACCAGTGCGGCACGGTAGCGGGGGTGGTGCGGGTCCAGCGTATACAGTTCCCGGGCCAGCGGCCTGGGGACAGCGAGCAGGTCCGGGCGAAGGTGGTAAAGGTGCGAGGGCGCGCGTGGCAGCGCGTCCATGTTGGCGGCCAGGTGGGTGTTCACCCAGGCGTGCACGGCGAGGCCGCGGCGGTGCGCCTCGCGAATGACGACTGCCAGCGGATCCAGCTCGAGGCGGCCGGCGAGCGTATCAGCACGGGGCTCCCAGCGGGCCGAGTAGAAGGCGTCGCCCCGTCCTCGAACCTGGACGATGAGCGTGTTGAACCCCGCCCCTGCCGCCCGCCGCACCATGGCGCGGATGCTGTCCGGGTGCGCGAGGGTGTGGCGCACGACCCAGAGCGCCCGGACCTCGCCCTGGATGGGCGCAGGTCGTGGCGGCGGCGCGTGCGCGCAGGCGGCGGCGAAGGCCAACAGGAATAGAAAGAGGCTGAAGACGCTCTTCGGGACGGCCGGCGAGTTCATGGTTCGGGCACGGGTGTGAGGAGGGCGGAAGAGATGAGCACCCGCATCAGCGGCGCGCGCGGAAGAAGGATTGCAGCAATGTCGCAGCGGGCTCGGCCAGCACGCCCGCGGTCAGGCGCACCCGGTGGTTGAGGCGTGGGTCCTGGATGATGCACCCCAGCGAGCCGCACATGCCGGCCTTGGGATCGGCGGCCGCAACGACCAGGCGCTCGAGCCGCGCCAGCACCATGGCGCCGGCGCACATGGCGCAAGGCTCGAGCGTGACGTAGAGGGTGGCGTCGAGCAGGCGCCACTGGCCGAGGCGGGCGGCCGCGCGGCGGAGCGCGACCAGCTCGGCATGGCCGGTCGGGTCGTCCCAGGAGCGGGTGCGGTTGCGCGCCTCGGCCAGCAGGCGGCCTGCGCGGACGACGACCGCGCCCACCGGCACCTCGTCTTCGGCGGCTGCCGCCCGCGCCTGCTCGAGCGCGCGCTGCATCCAGAGCGCATCCTCCGGCTGCTCCGGCTCCAGCTCGGCGGCGATGCGTGGGCCGGGGCCGGCAGCCGCCGAGCTCAGCGCTTGGCCTCCCGGGCGGGTGCTGCCATCACGGGAACAGCCTCGAGACCACTGGGCAGCCGCAGCCGCCGGAAGATGCCGATCACGCGGCCGAGCATCGCGGCGCGGCGCGGGCCGCCGGGCGAGACCGCCGATTCCGGCCTGGTCGGCCGCGTACTGTTCGGCGCCATGGCGTCATGGGCGGCGGGATTGCTGTGACGCGCCACCTGCAGCCCGTCACCCTGGCGCACAGCGAACAGGTCGCCGTCTTCCAGCTCGGCCAGCGGCACCGGCTCGACCAGAAGAAAGTCCCCCTCGAAGATGCCTTCCGCCCCCAGGCTCCCGCCCGTCATGCGCAGGAAGAACGCGCTGCCAGGCCCGGCCAGCTTGCGGTCCAGCTCGAACCGCTCGACCGCTGAGCCGCGATCCTGGGGCGCACTCGCGCTGGACGACAGCTCGTAACACGGAACGGTGACGCAATCGGCGTGCAGGTCCAGCCCCAGCAGCCGGACCCCCCGGGAGCGGGAGGGGTCCCGCTCGATCCAGCCCTTATCGGCAAGGGATTGCAGGTACTCCGATACCGTCTTGGTACTCTTGATGCCGAAGCGGCGGCCGATCTCGCGAATGGAGGGCTGGTAGGTGTTGCGCCGCAGGTAATCGACCAGGTAATCGAGGATCCTGCGCTCCAGTTGGGTGAGGGGCTGGAACATTAGTCGCCTCCCGCAGCGCGTAGCGCGGGCGTATGTGGTGGAATTCGCAGACAACCTGCCCGCGGCGGATGCCGAGGCATGCCAGGCGTGCGACTTCGGGACTCCGGGGGGCGCTAAGCCGGCTCAATGCTACGGTTCCAGCCGGCGATTGTCAACAGGGACGATGCCCTACTTATGCTTGCAATTACGGGAACATTTCGGGTCCCGGGCCGCCGTCCGGGAGCGGGAGCGAAGGAGCTCAGCCGAACTGTGCGGCCAGACGGTCGAGCGCCTCGAGCGCGGCGGCGAGCCGGCGCTGCGCCAGGTCGCGCCCCATGGCGACGAGGACTTCGAAGATGCCGGGCGAAACGGCCATTCCCGTGAGGGAGACGCGCAGCGGGTGGATGAGCTGGCCGGCAGCAAGGCCCAGCTCTTCGGCAAGCACGCGCAACTCGGACTCGAGGCTGGCCTCGTCCCAGGCTGGAAGGGCTTGGAAGCGGTCGCGCAGCGCGGCAAGGCGGGCGCGCACCTGGGCCGGCTCCTTCCAGTGCTTCTGAACCGCTTCCTGCTCGTACTCGATCTGTTCGGCCAGGTATGGCCGGGCCTGGCGCACAATATCATCCAGGTTCCGTGCGCGGACCTTGAGCAGGTCGAGCAGCCGGCGGTACCAGTCGGGGTGCGCGGCCAGGACGTCGGCCTGGGCCAGGCCGGCCCGGACCAGACGCTCCGTGACCAGTGGCCCGAGACGCTCGGCGGGCGTGCGGCTGAGGTGCTGGCCGTTAAGCCATTCCAGCTTCTGCGTGTCGAAGACCGCGCTCTTCTTGTTGATGGCCTCGAGGGAGAAGCGTGCCACGAGCTCGGCGGGCTCGAAGATCTCCTGATCGGTGCCTGGCGACCAGCCGAGCAAGGCGAGGAAGTTGAGCATGGCCCAGGGCAGGATCCCCTGCTCGCGGAACTCACTGACCGAGGTGGCGCCATGGCGCTTCGAGAGGCGGCGCCCATCAGGGCCGAGGATCATGGGCACGTGCGCGAAGTGCGGCGGCTCGCGGCCCAGCGCCTGGTAGAGCAGGATCTGCTTGGGCGTGTTGGATATGTGGTCATCGCCCCGGATCACATGCGTGATGCGCATGCGAAGGTCGTCGCTTACCACTGCCATGTTGTAGACGGGCGTGCCGTCCGAGCGCAGAACAATGAAGTCCTCGATCTCGACGTTGTCGAACTCGAGCAGTCCATGCACGGCGTCGTCCCAGGCTGTGCGGCCGGCGGGGACACGGAAGCGGATGGCATACGCCTGGCCGGCCGCGGCGCGCTGCTCCGCCTCATCAGGGGGAACGGTGAGCAGACAGGTGCGGTCGTAGCGGTACGCCTGTTCGAGATCCAGGGCCCGGGCCCGCTTCTCCTCGAGGAGCTGGGGCGTACAGAAGCAGCGGTAGGCATGCCCGGCCTCGAGCAGGCGCAACGCGTCGCGGAGGTGGAACTCGACGCCATCGGCCTGATGGAACGGCCCCTCGTCCCAGTCCAGGCCCAGCCACTCCATTCCCTCCAGGATCGCGCGGGTCATGGCCTCGCTCGAACGCTCGCGGTCGGTGTCTTCGATGCGCAGCACGAATACCCCGCCGTGGTGGCGGGCGAAGAGCCAGTTGAAGAGGGCCGTGCGTGCGCCGCCGACGTGGAGGTAGCCGGTGGGCGAGGGGGCGAAGCGGACGCGGATTTCGGGCGGGGGGACGATCACTGCCACGCCGAGCGCTTGCGCCGTTTGCGGGCCTGACGTGCGCTCTCGCCGGGCAGGCGGACATCCACCTCGACCGCGCCCATGCACGCAAAGCCGTTGATTCGGAGGCGGGGCCGGCCGGGCGCAGGCGCGGCGTCGACTTCTTCGGTGTTGTCGAAGCCGCCCATGAGGGCAAAGCCGCCGCACTCGACGGCGAGCCCGGGCGGCACAATGATGCCCACGCCGCCCATCAGGCAGATCACCAGCACCTCGGTGGTGCCGGCGGTGAGCTGGGCCTCGCGGAAATCGAGCTCGACTCCGCCCATGACGGCCTCGACAAAGATGCGGCGGGCGGGCAGCCAGCGCCCCCTGCGGGTCGCGCCGCCCATGATGCCCACTACGAACTGGCGCTCGCGAGGTGGCGCCGCTGCTGGAGGCGCGCTTTCCGCGCGGGCCGCCGGGGCTCGCGTGCTCCCGGCGGCTGGGGCGGCGGCGCCTTCCTTCCCGCCCGCGGGGACAGGAAGCGCGGGCAGGTCGATGAGAAGGCGCTCGAGCTCCGCGGCGCTGTGGGCGCGGTGCGCAACGTCCAGGCGGCGCTCGAACTCGGCCATGTCCAGCGCGTCATTGGCGAAGTGGCGGCAGAGCGCCTGCACGGTGCGCTCGCGCGTGTCGCGCAGCGTGGCAGTGGGCGGGTGTGGCGCGTCGGGCATGACCGGTCCCTGAGCTCCCTGTCGGCAAGTGGCTGACAGGCAGCAATCTGGGGCCGGCGGGCGGTGGGTCAAGGGGTGCGGGCGCGCCCGAGGCCGCCGGTGCGCTTCCCGGGGAGGGAAGCCGCCCCGATCGCGGCGCCGCGCTTCCGTCACGGCGGGCAGGCGCGGCGATGCTCTGGTTTCGAGCACCTCCAGGTTGCGTCGTCTCCTCTAGTCTAGTGCGGCTCGAACGCCTCGAAAAACGGCGGGAAAGTGCCCAGGAAGCCCAGGGCGATCAGAATGACGGCAGCAATCGCGATCGGCTTGATGGCCACCTCCCGGTTTCTCCAGATGAAGTGCAGCGCTGCCCAGCTCGCCAGCCAGGCGATGACTGCGACGCCTGACTTGCCCGACAGCGGCCCGGCCGGGTTCCACCAGTTCAGGAAGTCTTTGATATCGGTCGATACCACGGCCAGAAGGACCGCAATACCCAGGACTAGACTGCCCAGCCCCGCGGAAAGAATCGCGGCGGCCGCGGGCCCAGAGGTCTTCGTCTTCATTTCCGTTGGTGTCAACATATGCGGAACCCCCCTTACTTACACAATCGGCGCGACTTTATTGATGAACGCGCCGAACAATCCGGCGATGGCCGCGGCGGCGAACGCCGCACAGAAGAGTGCCAGCGTGAACTTGCGAAGAGATGCTCGCTGCGCCAGGTCCTTGCCGTAGGTGATCACGATGAAGGCCACGGCGGTGGCCAGTATCGGAGCCAACCAGGCCACGTGCTCTTTCCACTCCATACCGAACGTATGCCACTGCTCTGTCTCCGGGTCAGCCAGCAGCATCGAGCGTGGGCTGGTCGGGGTCGACGCCCGGTACCAGGGGTAGACTATATAGGTGCCGGTGATCACCGTAGCCCAGGAGAGGATCGCCATCATCGAGACGCCGATGTAGAGGCGGCGCATCCGCTCCTTCAGACCGCGTTCCGTGATCAGGTCCTTGCGCAGGCTCCAGAGCCCCGCAAAGCCTCCAGCGAAGGCCAGCAGGTAAATGCTTCCCAGCAACAGTCCGTGTATTACGGTCCAGAATTCTCGACTCGTCATCGACATGACGGCCTCCCGGATAATTAGATTACCTTACATAACCTTACATGATAAACTGAAATCGAAACGTCAGAACGTCCTCATTATCTTGGGATGTTCCGTTAGTCGTTAGCGCGTCCTCGAATTCGAGATGCTGAAAGCCCAGCACGGCTTTCATGTGGCGATTGGGATACCAGTTGATCCCGACGCTCCACCCTGTGACTTTGTTGGTCCCGGTGGCGATGCCGGAGCTGATCACGTCCTGGTCCGCTCTGAACTCCTCGTATCGGGCTGCGACTTCCCACGCTCCCCAGGTTCCTTTGGCGGGGTCGAACTTCGCTTTGGGAACCACGGGTTTGTTGCGCCGTTTCTCGTCCCCGGTGAGCAGATAACTCCCTAGCACATACCAGCCGTCGATGGTGAGATCTTCCCGTACGGAAGCTCGGGCCAGGCCTCCCCAGTCCTGCTCGAGATATTCGGTCTTGATGGAGGCGGGGCCGAAGATCCATTCCAGATCGAATCCCAGGCGCGTGCGGTCGTCGCTCTGCACGGTGCCGGCTCCGAAGGTCCAGAAGGTGGTTCCAGCCCCGGTTCGGAACCTGCTTCCGCCGAGCGACTCTTCGTTTTCCCCTCTCGAGTAGGAGACTCCCAGATTCAGGTTTCTCAAGAGCCTCGCCCGGGCATGCTTCCAAGGGGTCAAAACGATTCTCGCGGCCACATCCTTGTCGTCGTTGTTGTCCGTCAGATTCTTCCCACGGCCGTTGAACCACCCGAGGCCGTACTCGATTCGCTGGCGCCAAAACTTTCCATAGAGCAGGATGCCCAGGTCTTCCAGCGGCAACTGCGTGGAGACGATCAGCGAACGTTCCACGAAATCCCAGTACTGGTCGGAGTGCAGCCCTTCCAGGCTCAGCGGCTCCTTGAACTGGCCGATGCGCAGGCTGGCGTACGGGGAATGCGATGATTCGAGCCAGGCGAAATGGAGGGTCGCCACCCCGTTGTCCCACCGCGGCATCACCATGTAGCCGAACTTGTCCTCCAGTACGCCGGTCGCGAAGACGCGGGCTCTGCGGACCAGGAAGGTGTTGTCTCCTTCGCCCCCAGCGAAGATGCGGACGTCCAGTTGGGCCGAGCTCCCGATCCTGAGCACGTCATCGGCACCCACGAAGAAGAATCCTTCGTCGAACACCGTCTCGGCGTGCGTGGGATCCTCCTGCTTCTCGCCGAACATCTTTTCGATTAGCTGCTGTTTCTCCTCCAGTCTCTTTACGCGTTCCTCGAGTTCCTGGTTCTTCTTCTTAAGCTCCGCAATCTCCTGCTCCTGGCCAAAGGCCGGCTTGTAGAGCAGAGGCAGAGCGAGGATCACCAGCGCCACTCGAGTGTTCTTCATCACTTCCTCCCCGAGAAAAAAATTGCCCGACTCCAGGGCAACACCCGTGCCACCTGGCCGCCGAGTGCAGCCCCGGGCCGTGGGCGGCGATCGCCGAAGGCCGTGCGACGGCCCTGCGCAGCGACGGCCGCCCTACTCGGACAGACTCCGCTAGTCCTTGGGGCGATCCGCTTTCACCGTAAGGATGAGCGCGCCGCGGCGGGGGTCGGGCTGCGCCGTGCCCAGTACCACTGTCTGGCCTTCGACGATGTTGACCTGTGTGCTGAGGATTTCGCCGGCTGCCAGTTGGGGCGCTTGGAGCTCAACACCCAGCTCGAGCGTGGTGCGCGCGCCGGACCTGACCTCGCCAACGCCGCCCCTGATGTGGAAGGGCCCGCCGGCTCCTGCGAGTCGCTGGGAGATATTACTGCGCTCCTGGGTCTGGACCAGCGCCTCCGCCAGCAGCCGGTAGCCCTTGAAGCGGAAGAGCTGGCGCAGCGTGCCCTCGAGCTGGGCCAGTGCTGGATCGGGCGCGGCCGCGCCATCCGCCTCGATGATCTGGAAGTGCAGTGTGATCCCGGGTCTGGGCTGGTCAAACTCTCCCAGCACTCGTGCGATCTTCTCGAGGTTGTCCCGCGTTTCCGTCACGGTGACGGCCCCGGCTTCCGGGCTGAAAGCCAGCCGGCCGGGGGCCTCCTTCCGGTCCGCGTAGACATAGGGCTCGATCAGACGCACTGCGGCTTCGGGATTGAGATGCTGCAGGCGGTAGGTGCGGGTGTCCAGCTTGGCGTCGCGGCCGCCGCAGGCAAGGAGCAGCACGGCCGCAGCGACGGCCGCCGGCGCAGCGACCCCACGCCCCAGCCAGTCAGGCGCGATCCGGGTCTGTGTCGAGTCGAGAATCCTGGACCGGGTCATGAGCTTTTCTCCGTGTCAAAGAACCAGATGACGGCGATGTCCGGGTTGCCGGTGTGGAATACAATCACGCCTTTGCCGGGCGGCGCCGCCACCATCGGCGGCGGCTCGCGGCGAGCGGCTGCAGCCTGCAGCAGGGGCTCCGCCAGTTGCCCGGCGTCCTGGCGGCGGAGCAGCAGCAGGGCCGCGAGCGCGGCGGCCGCGGCCAGGGGCAGCGCCGCCCATGTCCTCAGGCCGCGGGCGAGCTGCGGCGCGCGGGCCGCATCGAGCGTGCGGGCGAGCGCCTGTTCGGCGTCCCGGGCGGGACGGAGCGAAGTGAGGAGCTGGCCGAGGGAGTCCTGCTCGAGCAGCAGGCGTTCGGTCACCGCACGGCAGCGCGGACAAGCACGGACATGGGCGGCCAGGTCGGAGTCACCCTCACCTCGCAGCTCGGCGGGCTCCGCCTCGAGCAACTGGTCGAGCGCAGATTCACACTTCATGAGCCACTCCCCTCGACGAGCCAGGACGAGCGCCATACCCGCGCCCGCCGCAGCGGACAACGGTTCATGAGCCGGTTCCCTCCACCAGCCCGGGCGACCGCTCGAGTATCCGCGAGCGGATGGCCCGCCGGGCCTTGAACAGATGGGCGCGCACGGTCACGGGTTTCATGTCCAGCAGCTCGGCGATCTCTGCAGGCGCAAACCCCTTCAGGTCGGCCAGGTCGAAGACCTCGCGCTGGCGCGGCGGCAGCTCACTGAAGAAGGTGCGCACCAGGTCGGCTGCGCGGGCGGCGTCCAGCGCAGCGGCCGGGTCGGTTTCCCCCTCGAGCACCGGGTCCGCCCAGCGCGCCAGGCCCGCCGCGGCAAGCCGGCGCCGCACCCGGCGGCGGAGCGAGCCCAGAGCGGCGCTGCGGGTCACCTGGTACAACCATGTGCTGAAGCGCGCTCGGCCGCGGTAGCCGGGCAGGTAGCGGTAAAGCCGAAGAAGCACCTCCTGGGTCACGTCGTCCGCCTCGTCGGCATCGCCCGCCATGACCAGCGCCCAGCGATGGATCTGGTGGTAGAATTGGCGTACCAGGGCGCCGAACGCTCGCTCGTCGCCCGCAGCGGCCTGCCGCACGAGGCTCTCCACCAGTTCATCGCCAGCCACCTCTTCCGGTCCGGACAATGCCACTCCAGCGTGGTGGTTGCGTGGGGTGAGACATGCTCGAGCGCCGCCCCGTTTACCAACTGGTCGAATTCGCACGCACGGTCGAATTCAGCCACCGATCCGGGGACCTCGGTGCGTGACCGTACTTACGAACTCGACCACTGAGCTGCCCGGGCAGGCGGCTCGCCACTTGGGTTCTGAGGCATTGGTTGCTCATGACCCCGGGATGAAGCACGTGCCTGCGCATGCAGAAGGGCGTGGGACGTGTCATGCGGCGTCCTGATAACCAGCGGCACCTGCTCAGCCTGATCAATGACCTGCTCGAGTTCGTCAAGATCGAGGGAGGACAGGTCGAGTACCATTTCCGTGACGTGCCGGTCAACGCCGCGCTTCTCGGGCTGGACGGGTTGATCGCGCCGCAGGTGCAGCGGAAGGAACTTCGTTACATCTACCGCCCCTGTGACCCGCAGCTCGCGGTACGCGCGGATCAGGACAAGATCCAGCAGGTGCTGCTGAACCTGCTGTCCAATGCCATCAAGTTTACGGATGCGGGCGGCGGGATAATGCTGGAATCTGAAGTCGACGACGAGCGTGTTGCCATCCACGTCCGCGACACGGGTCGCGGCACCCCGCCCGAGAAGCTGCAGAGCATCTTCGAGCCGTTCGGCCAGGTGGACCGGGCTGGGGCTGGCGATCAACCGCACACTGGCGCGCGGCATGCGCGGCGACGTGGTGGTGGCCAGCGAGCCCGGCAGGGGATCGACGTTCACCGTGTGGCTGGCGCGCGTCGGGGCGGCGCCGGCCGCGTTGGGCTCACCTGCGTGACCGCGGCTGCCCTTGGGGGCTCGCCTCCGTAGCTTCGGCCCCAGGCAGCTCATGCGCGTAGCGTCTCGATCACCGGCCGCGCTGGCGTTACCGGTCGATGCGCGCGCGGATGACGTGGGGCACGTCCAGCTCGTCCCGCACCACACCGTAAAGCCTGTCGCCCCGGAGCAGCAGCGGAGAACCCACCCCGCCCAGAAGGTGCGCCTCAATGCGCGGGTGAGCCAGGTAGCGGCCGTCCGGGGAGAAGACGTCGAAGGACGTGCGCAAGTCGCGGTCCGCACGAGGGAGCAGGACCCACAGCCGGCCGGCGTCATCCAGCAGCAATCCCTCGAATGCCGGCTTGAACCTGGGAATCCGGGATAGATCGACCTGAGCGCCTTGCCCGATCACGGGCTGGAGTCGCTCGATCTCACGCTGCCGCTCGGCGCGACTGACCGGCACCGGCTTCGCTTCCCGCTCGATCATGCGAGCCGTGTCGCCCTTTAGGCGACGCTGATAAATGCGGTAGCGGTCAGGGAAGCCGAACCAGATATAGCCGCGCGGATCAAGCAGCCAGTGCATGCGGGGCGCAAAAGGCACGGCAAAGAAGATCCGCGTCGTGCCCCCCCGGGTTTCCAGTCGGAACGCCTCTTCCTCCGCGTACGGCAGCGGGAACGTGTCCCGAGGCTGCATATCGGAATCGAAGCGTACCAGCGCGTGCACGCGGTCCTCAGGCCGCGGGCCGGCCGCCGCGAAATGCGTGTCGTATAGCCGCCCCTCCCGGTCGAAACCACCCTCCCAGGAATAGCCGTAGCTGGGGATGGGACGCCGGTACGTCCGCAGGAACCGGCCCGCCGTATCGAAAACGGTGTATCGCGTATTCATCGGATCCGCGACCCAGAGGTTGCCGGCCCGGTCCCACTCCATGCCGTTGGCGCCCTGGAATTCGCCCGGACCTCGCCCCTTCCGGCCGATCGTGCGCACGTAAGCGCCGCGGGCGTCGAAGACGCGGATCTCCTGCTCCTGGCGATCCAGCACGTAGATGCGGCCGGCAGCGTCTACCTCCAGGT
>JACQVE010000329.1 GCA_016209965.1 Gemmatimonadota bacterium
CGGGCGCACGTGCTCCTTCAGCTTCGTAGCGGCCGACGACACCTTGTTCGATTTCTTCCGGGATGCGCATTCCTGGCGGGCCTACTTGCCTGCGATCGGAATAGCCAGCCTTCCGCCGGCGGGGCGATCCGTGCGCTTGCACACGGCGATACCGCCTTCCCCACACCTGGAAGTTGCGCCACCCGCTCGGGGCCCGAGGGCGAGGCGCGTAGCTACGAGGCGCGCTCCGCGCAGGGGCGCCTGCGTGTCGAGGTACTCCTCATGGCAGACGGCCAGACACGAGCCGTGCGGCTCAACCGGCAGCGTCCCGACGGCACGTGGCAAACGGCCTTTGCCGATCTGCACGCGCGCCATTTGCTGGTGCTGGAAAAGCAGAGCGACGGGCAGATCGCCCGCACCGTGCTCCGCGGGCCGGCCGCCCGGAGTTCCGACCTGGGCCGCGCCCTCGAGCATCTGGCGGCCCGCGCCCTGGCGGCTTGTGGGGCGGCTGACCACTAACCTGACGAGCCGGGGTCGGCACGGCCCGAATCCCGTACTGGCAACCCCTGACCCAGGAGGCTACCAATGAAATCCTTCCTTGCCGCGGCTGGGCTGGCGCTGATCCTCATGGCCGCCGCGGGGTGCGCCGCGCTGTTCAACAGCAAGACCGACCCGGTCGCCATCCAGTCCATGCCCAGCGATGCCGACATCTACATCGACGGCAACCTGCGCGGCCGTACCCCCATCACCCTCGAGCTTCAGGCCAAGAAGACGTATACCATCGTCTTCAAGAAGCCGGGCTACCGGGATCAAGCCTTTGAGCTCACCAATACGGTGGGCGTGAAGTGGGTGATCCTCGACGTGCTGGGCGGACTCGTCCCGGTGATTGTGGATGCCGCCACCGGGAGCTGGTACGAGCTGGACACCAAGGTGGTCAACGTCACGCTCACGTCCGGCGAGTAGCGCGAAAGCGGGTCGCTACCCTGAGCCGGGCAGCGTGCCAACCCCGGGCACGGCCCGCGTCGCACCCCGGAGTGCGGCACCGCCCAGCACGGGCCAGAAAGGCGCGGGGAGGGAGCGGATCCTTCCGCTCCCTCCCCGCGCTCCCACTCCGGCCGGCGCGGCCCATCGCCGTACCGCGCTCGCCCAGGCCGCGAACCGGGCTGCCTAAGGCGTCCCGCCCAGCTCCTTCACCCGCCGCGCCAGCCGCGACTTCTTGCGCGCCGCCTTGTTGGGGTGGATCAACCGGCGGGTCGCGAAGCGGTCCAGCAGCTTTGCCGTTTCACGATAGGCAGCCGTGACGGTCTCGGCATCCGTCGCCGCCTGCACCTTCTTGATTGCCGTCTTCAGCCGCGAGCGCTGCGCCCGGTTGTGCAAATAGCGCTTCTGCTGCTGGCGCATCCGCTTCTCGGCGCTCTTCGTGTTGGCCAACTCGCTGCTCCCGGAAGAGTCCAACTCCCCTGCAAAAGCCGAAGAAACTTACCGGCACGGAGCAGACCGGTCAACCCGCAGAAGCCGCGACAGCCGCGACGCCGCAATCAGCGGAAGGCCGGGCCTCGGGCTCGGGCTCGGCCCCCCGCATTCAGCTCCGAGCCCGAGCCCAGCGCCGAAGGCGCGAAGCCCGGCGAAGCGGAGCCCGAGCGGCTCTCCGGCGGGGTGGCGCACCGGGCGCAGCCGGCATTAGCTTCCCCGCCATGGATCTCCTGCTCTTGCTGCCCGTGCTGCTGTTCTCCGTGGTCGTGCACGAGTACGCCCACGGTTGGGTGGCCCTGCGGGAAGGAGATTCCACGGCCTACATGCTCGGCCGGCTGACCCTCAATCCGGCGCCGCACATCGACCCCTTGGGCAGCCTTCTCTTCCCCCTGCTCCTCTGGGTCACGCATGCCGGATTCCTCTTCGGCTGGGCCCGGCCCGTGCCCGTGAACCCGCGGAATTTCCGCAACTACAAGCGGGGCGACATTCTGGTTTCTCTGGCGGGCATTGCGGCCAACCTCCTGCTGGCGGGCGCCTTCACTCTGGCGGTTGTGCTGCTGATCCATCTGACCCAGCTCCTGCCGGTGCTCTCCCCCACCTTCCAACTGCTCGTACGTATGGCGCGCTACGGCATTGTCATCAACCTGGTGCTCGCCTTCTTCAACCTGATCCCCATCCCGCCGTTGGACGGCTCGCACGTGTTCTATCACCTGCTCTCGCCCTCTGCCGGGATGCGGTACCGCGAGCTGGGCCGCTACGGCCTCTTCATCCTTCTGGGCGTAATGATTTTTGCGCCCGGGGTCTTCAGCTTGCTGCTCTGGCCGGTGCTGGCGCTGCAGGGCCTGGCCGAGCTGTTCATCCGGCTATGGACGTAAGGCCCTCCGGCGACGCGGCCGAGCTGGGCTTCATGGTCGAGCTCGATCGCTTCCACGGCCCGCTCGACCTGCTGCTGCACCTCATCCGGGAGCAGGACATTGACATCTTCGACATCCCTATTGCCCAGATTACCAGGCAGTTCCTGCACGGCATCGAGGGGGTGGAAAGGCTCGGGCTGGACCGGGCGGGCGAGTTCCTCGAGATGGCCGCCACGCTGATCCGCATCAAGCTGCAGATGCTGCTGCCGCGCCGGGGCGAGGATGCGGATGAGCTGGAGGACCCGCGCGCCGAGCTCGTGCGCCGGCTGCTCGAGTACGAGCATTTCCGTGAGGCGGCCAGGCGACTCGAAGAGGCAGAGTCCGACCGGCGCAGGCATTTCGCCAGGGGGTTCCTGCCGCCCCGGCCCAGCGCCCTGGCCGCAGCGCCGCCTCCCGGCTTTGCCTGGGAAGAGCTGTGGGCTGCCGTGCTGGCCCTGGGCGGGCGCGCATACCCGCTTACTGACCATCACGTGGCGTCCCGGGCCGTCCCGCTCGAGGAGAAAGTGGACCTCATCCTGCAAACGCTCGCCCGCCGCGCGCGCGTCGAGTTCCGCCACTTGATTGCACCATTCGGCGATCGGATGCACGCCGTCATGACGCTGCTCGCCGCGCTCGAGCTGGCGCGACGCCGCCAATGCGCGCTCCGCCAGCGCGAAGTGTTCGCGCCACTGTGGGTCTACCGTGCGATGGGAAGGGCAGGGGATGGAGACCGCCCGCATCATTGAGGCCTTGCTCTTCGCCAGCGACGCGCCCCTCAGCGCCGCGGACCTGGCGCGTGTGGATCCCGCGCTCGATGAAGCCCGGGTGGTCGCGGCGATCCAGGAGTTGCGCGCCGAGTACGAGCGGACCGCCCGCGCCTTTCAGGTCTACGAGCTGGCGGGCGGCTACCAGCTCCTGACGCGCCCCGAGTTTGCCGCGTACCTCGACCGCTTCGAGACCGTGCCTCAGCCTGCCCGGCTCTCCGGGCCGGCTCTCGAGGCGCTGGCGATTGTCGCCTACCGCCAGCCCATCGGCCGCATCGAGATCGAGCAGATTCGCGGCGTGAGCTCGGTCGGTGTGCTGCGAACCCTGCAGGAGCGCGGACTGCTCGAGGTCGTCGGCCGGGGCGAAGGCCTCGGACGGCCGCTCCTCTACGGCACCACGCCCCGCTTCCTCGAGCACCTGGGGCTCCGCTCGCTGGAAAACTTGCCCCGCCCCGACGAGCTGCCTGTAGTCCTCAAGCCGCGGGCCGCGCAGGCCGCACCGGCCGTGCAGGCCGCGCCGCCCGAGCTGGCCGCAGCCGCCTCCTGATGGCACTGCTACGACCGGCCCCCCTGTGCCCGCGGCCATGCGCCTCCAGAAGTTCCTCTCCCGAGCAGGCGTGGCTTCGCGACGTCGGGCCGAGCGACTCATCGAGGTGGGACGGGTCCGCGTCAACGGGGAGGTCGTCTCGCAGTTGGGCGCCACCGTCGACGCCAGCCGCGACGTCGTGGAGGTGGACGGCCGCCGCGTCCAGCCGGCGCCGCCGGTCTGGATCGCGCTGCACAAGCCGCGCGGCTACGTGACCACGCGCCACGACCCCCAGGGCAGGCCCACCGTCTACGACCTGCTGCCGCCGGAGTTCGCCGGCCTCTTCTACATCGGCCGGCTGGACCGGGACACGGAAGGGTTGCTCCTCCTCACCAACCATGGCGACCTGGCGCACCGGCTCATGCACCCGCGCTACCAGATCCCCCGGGTTTACGAAGCCCTGCTGGCCGGCCAGATTACCCCGCCCGAAATCGAGCACTTGCTCGCCGGCGTCCCGCTCGAGGACGGGATCGCGCGGGCGGAGCAACTCGAGCGACTCCCGGCCCCCGGCGGCATGGACCGGATCCGCCTGACCATTCGGGAGGGTCGCAAGCGGGAGGTGCGGCGCATGCTGGCAACGCTGGGGCACCGGGTTCGGCGGCTGCTGCGCCGCAGCTACGGGCCGGTGCGCCTGGGACGGCTGCGCCGCGGCACGTGGCGGCGCCTCACGCCTGCCGAGGTCGCGGCACTCCTGCGCGCGGCCCGCGCATGAAACCTCGGGAGCAGGCATGGAGATCCGAGATCGGACAGTCCTGATTCTGGGCGGCTCGGGACTCGTGGGACTGGCGGTGGCACGCCAGATCCTCGAGCACGCGCCGCGCGCCCTCGTGCTCAGCGCCCTCACCCGGACCGAAGCTGAGCAGGCCGCGGCCGAGCTGGGCGCGCCAGGCGCGACCCCGGGGGCGACCCCTGTCGAAATCGAATGGGGCGACATCTTCTACCCCGAGGCGCTCAAGCACCTTACCCGCGGCCAGGTCATGGCCGATCCCGGCGCCCGCGGCCTGCTCCTGGACTACCTTTTCGGCGATCTCACTGACGACGTCGTCTCACGCTCCGCATTGGGCGCCATCCTGCTGCGGCGACGCCCGGAGATCATTGTGGACTGTGTCAACACCGCCACCGCCGTCGCCTATCAGGACGTCTTTGCCAGCGCCGCCCGGCTCCGTGCGGAAGCCCATGACGGGAGCATCAGCCCGGATTCCGTCGAGCGCCACCTGGCCACCCTCTACCTGCCCCAGCTCATCCGCCACGTCCAGCTTGCCCTCGAGGCCATGCGGCGCGGCGGTACGCAGTTCTACATCAAGGTCGGAACATCCGGTACCGGGGGAATGGGGCTGAACGTGCCCTTCACTCATTCCGAGGACCGGCCCAGCCGTGTCCTCCTTTCCAAGGCCGGTGTGGCGGGGGCACACACGCTCCTCCTCTACCTCATGGCCAGGACACCCGGCGCGCCGGCGGTCAAGGAGGTCAAGCCTACGGCGGCCATCAGTTGGAAACGCATTGCTTACGGCGAGATCCGGCGTCGGGGCCGCCCGCTCGAGCGCTACGACGCCCAGCGCCCCCTCCCTCTCACCCAGGCCTTCGGCGCTGATGCCGCGGCCGCCTGCTCCCCCGCCGGTGGCACCCTGCACGGCGTCTTCCTGGACGCCGGCGAGAACGGCTTCTTCAGCCGGGCCGAGTTCGAGACGCTCAGCGCCCTGGGCCTCATGGAGTACATCACGCCCGAAGAGATTGCGGCCACCATCGTGCGCGAGATTCGTGGCCATCCGACCGGTCGCGACGTGGTCGCCGCTCTCGATGCGGCCACCTCCGGACCGACCTATCGCGCGGGCGTGCTCCGGGAGGTCGCGTTGCAGCGCATGGCCGAGCTCGAGCGGGAGCACGGAGTCGACGCCGTCGCCTACGAGATGCTGGGCCCGCCCCGCCTATCGAAGCTGCTCTTCGAAGGAACCATCCTGGCCCGCCTCTTCCCCGACCTGGCCGCAGCCGCCCGCTTGAACGCCGAGGAAACTGCGCGCCGGGCGGCCGAGCTGCTCGAGGCCGACGCCGATCTCCGCATCCGCATGCTGTCCATCGGCCTGCCTGTCCTGCTGCCCGACGGCGCCCACCTGCTGCGCGGACCGGAGATCAAGGTCGTGCCGGGACCGGCCCAGCGCGCCGACGACCCGCGGCTGCCCGAGCGCGGCTGGGTCGACCTGCGCTCCGGCAACTGGAGCAAGTGGCGCCAGCGGGCCGCCGCCATGCTCGATGACCTGGAGAAGCTGCCGCCGCCCGACGAAGGCTCCCGCGCCGATTTCCTGCCCAACGAGCGCAGCGGCCAGCTCCGCCCCGGCACCCTGGCCGCCTGGGTCTTCCGCCACGAAGACCAGGGCCAGCGCGTGAAACGCTAGCGCCGCGGCGGCAGGGATCTTCTCGGGCGGAGCGGGCGTACCAATCGACCACGGTTTTCCCGCAGGAAACGGAGGCTCGCGTTTGAATCAAACGGCCACCACGGCGGCCAGCGGCCTGATCCTGGCCCAACGCCTGACGGCAGAGCTGCACAAGCGGGTTGTAGCGCAGGACGAAATGATCGAGGGGCTGCTGATCGGGCTGCTCGCGGACGGCCATGTCCTGCTCGAGGGTGTGCCCGGTCTGGCCAAGACGCTCACGGTTCGCTCCCTGGCCGAGACCATAGACGCCACCTTCCAGCGCGTCCAGTTCACGCCGGACCTGCTCCCCGCCGACGTGGTGGGGACCATGGTTTACAACCAGCGAAGCGGCGAGTTCACGCCCAAGAAGGGTCCCATATTCGCCAACGTCGTGCTTGCAGACGAGATCAACCGCGCCCCGCCCAAGGTGCAGTCGGCGCTGCTGGAGGCCATGCAGGAGCACCAGGTCACGATTGGCGGGGAGACGTTTCCGCTGCCCGCGCCCTTCCTCGTGCTGGCTACGCAGAACCCCATCGAGCACGAGGGAACCTACCCCTTGCCCGAAGCCCAGGTGGACCGCTTCATGCTCAAGATCCGGGTCCATTATCCGGATCGCCAGACCGAGAAGGAGATCATGCGGCGCGTAGCCGGGCGTGAGCCAGTCGCGCTCGAGCTGGTGGCCACGCCCGCGGACATCTTCGCCGCGCGCCAGGAAGTGGCCGCCCTCTACATGGACGAGAAGATATCCGATTACGTGGTGAGTCTGGTGCACGCGACGCGCGAGCCCGCCGCCTACGGCCTCCCCGAGCTCGCGCCCCTGATCGAGTACGGCGCCTCGCCTCGAGCCAGCATCTACCTGGCAGAATGCGCCCGCGCCCACGCCTTCCTGCGCGGCCGCGGCTACGTGCTCCCGGACGACGTCAAGGCGATCGGCGCCCACGTGCTGCGCCACCGCATCATCACCAGCTATGAGGCCGAAGCCGAGGAGGTGACTGCGGACGACGTCGTCACGCGCATCTTCGAGGCCGTCGAGGTACCGTGACGCAACCCGTGTCGCCTAACTCCCCCCCTCGCCGCGTCCCCCCGTCCCCCCGTCAGGGGGAAGGGCAGGGTAGGGGGTGGGGCGCAGTGGCGGAGCTGCTCCGCCAGGTGCGGCTCATCGAGCTGCGCACCCGCGGGCTCGTCACTTCCGTGCTGAGCGGGGAATACCAGTCCGTGTTCAAGGGCCAGGGTATGGAGTTCGTCGAGGTCCGCGAATACCAGGCGGGCGACGATGTCCGCACCATCGACTGGAATGTGACGGCGCGCATGGCGCACCCGTATGTCAAGAAGCACGTCGAGGAGCGGGAGCTGACCGTTCTCCTGGCCGTCGACCTCTCGGGCTCCGAGCAGTTCGGCACGCGCGCTCGCTTCAAGGCCGAGCTTGCCGCCGAAGTCGCGGCCGTGCTGGCGCTGTCAGCCGTGCGCAACAATGACCGGGTCGGGCTCCTCCTCTTCACGGACCGCATCGAGCACTTCGTGCCGCCCAAGAAGGGACGCCGCCATGTGCTGCGCCTGATCCGGGATGTGCTGGCCTTCCACCCTGCCGGCAGGGGCACTGACCTGGGTGCGGCCCTCGACTACGCCGCGCGGCTGCTGCCGCACCGCGGCATCATTTTCCTGCTCAGCGATTTCGTGCCACCTGCCCCCGCGCATGACGCGAGCGGCGCTTCGGCATACCCCGCCGGCCTGGGCAGCACGCCGCCGCCCGAGACGCCGGCCGAGCCTCCCTGGCAACGGAGCCTGCGCACCGTGTCGCGGCGGCACGACCTGGTTGCCGTCACGCTGCTCGATCCCGCCGAAGAGAAGCTGCCGGATGCCGGGCTGCTGCTGTTGCGCGACCCGGAGAGCTTCGAGCTGGTCGCGGCCGACACGGGGCGCGCCGAGCTGCGCGCTCTCTACCAGGAGCTGATCGCTCAGGAGCGCGAGGAGCTGCGCCGCCTCTTCCAGCGGCTGGGCATCGATACCATCGACCTGCGCACCGACGCACCCTATGCGGGTCCGCTCCTCGCTTTCTTCCGCCGCCGTGAGCGGAAGTTGCGCCGATGAATGCCGCGCGCCCGGCCGCCGCGCTCGCCGGCGCCACCCTGCTCCTTCTCAGCTCCGACCGCGCTGCCGCAGCGCAGGAGGTCGGCGCCGCCGTCTGGCCGGATACCGTAACCGTTGGGGACGTCTTCCACGCCGCGATCCGCGTCCAGCTCGCACCCGGGCAGCAGGTAGAGCTGCCGGACTCGCTGCCCGTCTATGGCCATCTCGAGAACGCGGGTGCCGCGGAACGGCGCAGCGAAAGGTTGTCTGGCGGGCGCACCCGGGTCACGGCCACCTACCCCCTCGTCGCCTGGCGGCCCGGGCCGGCGGCCATCCCGGCCGTGCCAGTACGCGTCCGCGGACCCACGGGCATTCGGGACCTGGAGGCCACGCCCGGCGCACTCGCCGTGCGTTCCGTGCTGCCCGCCGATACCTCCGGCATCCAGCCCCGGCCGGCCAAAGACGTGATTGGCCCTAACTGGGTGGTCTGGCCGTTCCTGCTGCTGCTGCTGGGGCTGGGGCTGCTCATCGGCGGCCTTGCTTACTGGCGGCGCCGGCGCCGTGGACCGCCCCAGCCACTGCAGCCGGTGCTCCCGCTCGTCCCGCCGCGTGAGGCCGCGCTCGCCGCACTGGACCGCGCCCGCGAGGCCGGCCTGCTCGAAGCCGGCGAGTTCAAGCGCTTCTATTCGCTGCTCTCCGAGGCACTGCGCCACTACCTCGCCGCCCTTGAGCCGGAGTGGGGCGCGGACCTCACCACCACGGAGCTGAGGGGCCGCATGCGCCAGGTCGCCGGACCGGAGCACGACGATGGCGTGACCGAGCTGGCGCGTATCCTGGTGGCCGCGGACCTGGTCAAGTTTGCGCGGCAGGGGACCGACGCGGCCCAGGCACTAGCCCAGTGGCACGAGGCCCGGAATTGGGTCGGGCGCTTTCGCTGGGTGCCAGCGGAGGGAATGAGCGGCCGGCACGCCGTTCCGCTGCCGGCGGGTGCCAGTGAGGGTGTAAGGGAGGCAGAGGTCGCATGAGTATCGGCTTCGCCAACCCCTGGGCCCTGCTCCTGCTGCTCGCCATTCCGGCGTACCTGTACTACACGCGCCGCCGCTCCCGCCTGGCGCTTGCCTTCTCCCGCGCCGCCACCCTCGGACGCATCGGCCAAAGCGTCGCCCTGTGGTTGGCTCGCCTCCCCGGCTGGCTCCGCGCCACCAGCGTGGGAGCCCTCATCATCGCGCTGGCCGCGCCCAGAACCGGGGTGTCGGCAGTGAATGTCGACGCGGAAGGGATCGCCATCATCCTGGCAGTGGACATTTCGAGCTCCATGCTGGCCGAGGACTTCCACCCGCGCAACCGCCTGGCCGTCGCCAAGGAGAAGGTTCACAACTTCCTGCGCGGCCGGCGCTACGACCGCATCGGGATGGTTGCGTTTGCAGGCGAGGCGCTGACCCAGGTGCCGCTCACGCTCGACTACGACGTCCTCTCCCGAGCACTCGAGCAGCTCGATGTCGGGGTGCTCGAGGATGGCACCGCGATTGGCACTGCCATCGCCACCGCCGCGAACCGGCTGCGCCGCGCGCCCGGCAAATCCCGGGTCATCATCCTCATGACGGATGGCGAGAACAATCGGGGCGAGATCGACCCGCTCACCGCAGCGCGGGCGGCAGCCGCGTTCGGTGTCAAGATTCACACGATCGGCGTGGGCAGCGAGGGTGTCGCACCCATTCCCGTAGCCCGCACCATCTGGGGCGGCTACCAGTACGCCACGCTGCCAGTGCATATCGACGAAGCGCTGCTGCGTGAGATCGCCGGGGCCACGGGCGGCGAGTATTTCCGTGCCACCAACGAGGCGGCCTTGGACAGCATCTACCGTCGCATTGACGCGCTCGAGAAAACCACGGTCGAGGTCACGCGCTACATGGATTATACGCCCCGGCACCAGCCGTTCCTCGCGCTGGCCGCGCTCCTGCTACTCTTCGAATGGGCGCTGCGCGCCAGCCGCTGGGGGAGTGTGCCGTGAGCTTTGCCTATCCCGGCGCCCTCTGGCTGGCCCTGTTGCTGACCGTCGCCGTGAGCGCCGCGGTCTACGGCTATGCGCACCGGCGGCGCCACGTCGCGCGCACGTTCGGCGACCTGAATACCCTGGCCCGCCTGGGCGGCGGCAACCTGGACAACTTCCCTGCGCGCCGCCTCCTGCTCGTTGGCCTGGCCGCGGCCGCACTCGGCTTCGCCGCCGCTGGGCCGCGCTGGGGCACACGCGCCGTCGAGCGGAAGAGCCGGGCCGGCAGCCTGGTCCTCCTGCTCGATGCCTCACGATCCATGCTGGCTCGCGACCTCTCGCCTAACCGCCTCGAGCGCGAGCGCATCCTGGCCCGGCGACTGCTCCGCGAGCTGCCTGGCGATCGCGTCGGCCTCGTGGTCTTTGCCGGCCGCGCCCACATACTGTCGCCGCTGACCGTGGACCATAGCGCGCTCGAGCTGTACCTGGATGCGCTGGATCCCGAGATTGTCAGCTACGGCGGCTCCTCTCTGGCCGCAGGACTGCGCCAGGCCAGCGAGCTAGCTCGCGGCGACCGGGAGCGCGCTGCCCGCGCCGCGGTCGTCCTCATCAGCGACGGCGAGGCGCTCGAGGAGGAGGCCGCCGTGCTGGCCGAGGCCGAGCGCGCCGCCCGCGCCGGGGTGGTGATCCATGCGGTAGGCGTGGGCACGGCGCGGGGCGCACCCGTACCGGAACGGGACACCGCCAGCGGGGAGATCGTGAGCTACAAGCGGGATCCCGCCGGCGACGTCGTCGTCTCGAAGTTGAACCAGCGGCTGCTCGAGCGCGTAGCGGAGCGCACCAACGGCCGGTACGTGCTGCTGGATCAGGCCGGCGCCACCGATCGCCTGCTGCTCGCGCTCCGCTCCCTCGAGCGTGCCACCGTCCAGGGGGAGCGGGGTGTCGAGCCGCGCGAGCGCTTTCCCTGGTTCATCGGCCTGGCCCTGGCCCTGCTGGCACTGGATACCATCCTCGCCCGCGCCGCGCCGCCTGCCGCGCGGGCTGCGGCGCAGGCTCCGCAGCCCGTCACCGCTCGCCTGCACGCCCAGCTCGTGTTGTGGCTCTGCCTGGCACTCCTGGCCTTCGGCTTTGGCGATCTCGAGCGCGGCAACCGCCTCTACCGCCAGGGTCGCTACGCGGAGGCGGTGGCCGCCTACCGCGCGGCGCTGCAGGCGGGCAGCCAGCGCCCGGAACTCCGCTACAACCTGGGGACGGCGCTGCTGCGCCTGGGCCGCTTCGAGGAGGCCGAGCCGTACCTGCGCACCGCCGGGGCCGGTATCGAGCCGGCCCTGCGCGCCCGAGCGGCCTACAACCTCGGGAACCGGTATCTCTTGCCGGGTAGGAGAGCGGAGCCCGAGCCCGGCGTGGCCATGCTCGGGCAGGCGGTCGAAGCCTACAAGCGCGCGCTGCGGCTGGACCCTGCTGACCGCGACGCCAAGTGGAACCTCGAGCTGGCGCTCCGGGAAAGAGAGCGGCAGCGATCGCTCGAGGCTGCTGCCGGCGGCGGGGGCGGGCAGCAGCAACAGGATCAGCCCGAGCAGCAAGATCGGACCGGAGGAAGCGCGGGCTCTTCTTCGCCCGCGGCGCCGCCATCGCCCTCTGCCGGTGGGTCCGAGGACAGCCGGGGCGCGCCGGCTGGCCAACCCATGACCCGCGAACAGGCAGAACGGATCTTGAGTGCCATCGAGCAGGACGAACGCGAGCTCTACCGGGAGACCCTGCGCAAGGGCCGTCGCGAGACACCCCTCGCCCGCGACTGGTAATGCTTCGAATACTGGCGTTCGTCTTGGTCCTGCTTCTCGCCCCGGCACCCACCTGGGCGCAGGAGGCCGTGCGCGTCAATGCCAGCCTCTCGCCCTCGACCGTGCGTGCAGGCGAGACGGCCGTCCTCGAAATCACCATCGAGACCCGCGGCAGCGCGCCCGAGGCCATGGGCACGCCCTCCTTGCCGGAGGAACTCGAGGTCGTGGGCAGTCGCGAGTACTCTCAGGTGCAGTTCTCGCTGCCCGGCGGGCGCAGCCGCATCCACCGTCGGGAGATCGTGCTCGCCGCCCGGACGCCGGGCGAATACTGGATCCCGCCCCTGGGCGTGGTCGTGGACGGAATCCGCTACCGCACGCGCCCGCTTTCCCTTTCCGTGAGCGCCCGTCCCGCAACTGCCGCCGCGCCGGACACGGGTCCGGAGGGCGAGGTCATGCTGGCCGCCTCACTCGAGCCAGACACCGCCTTCGTCGGGCAGCAGGTGACACTCGAGTCCGAGGTCCTCATCTCCGAGGACGTGCGGCTCAGGCTCCGCCGCACGCCCGACTACCAGCCACCCAGCCCGTCGGGCTTCTGGGTCCAGGACCTCGATCCGGCCCCCGCCGTAGACCTGCGCTACCTTGGCGGCCAGCCCTACGAAGTGCAGCGGTTCCGCCGCGCCTATTTTCCGCTGGCGCCGGGCCGCTACCGCCTGGCGCCCGTCAAGATCGCGTACGACGTGCGCCGTGGCTTCCTGAACGCGCCCGAGACACACCAGGTAGCCAGTGATTCGTTGCGCCTGGTAGTGCTGCCCGTTCCCGAGGCCGGCAAGCCGCCCGGCTTCGCGGGTGCCGTCGGCAGCTTCGAGATCCAGGCCAGCCTCGAGCCCGCCGAAGTGCCCGCCGGCGAGGCGGCCGTCCTGAGCGTGGAGGTGGCGGGCGCGGGGAATGTCAAGGCCTTACCCGCGCCACAGCTACCCCGCATACCGGGGGTGCAGGTTTACTCGCCCGGAGAGGAAGCGGAGGTCCGTTCCAGCGGTGGCGTCGTCGAGGGGCGAAAGCGCTTTAGCTGGGTGCTTGTCCCCGACCGGCCCGGCCGCATCCAGCTCCCGGAGATCGAATACCCATTCTTTGACCCCGCCCGCCGCCTATACGCGGTGGCCAGAGCTGCCGCGCCGCCCCTGCGCGTGCGCCCCGCCGCTATTGATGTCGCCCGGGGCAGTCGCCCGGCCGTGCTCCAGGTTCTCAAGACAGAACCAGCCGGTGAGTCGCGCCTGCGCTGGGTCCGCTCGCCCGGTTTTGCCGCCCTGCAGCTCGTCCCGCTCGCGGCCCTGGTTTGGGCGGCCTGGCACCGCCGTACCCGTCACCGGCCCCGGCCGCCCTCCCGCAACCTGCTGCGACGGCGGTGCCTCGAAGCGCTCGCTCAGGCCCGCGCCGAGTCTACCGGTCCCGTGTTCCTCAAGGCCGTGGCAGACGCACTGCGCGGCTGGCTCGCCGAGCGCTTTGACGACCCTTCGCTGCGTCGCTCGGCCGGCCCGAATCTGAGCCGTGCCCTCGAGGCGCAAGGCGCCGCCGCGGGGACCGCTCGCGAGATCGCCGAGCTGCTGGACCAGCTCGAGCACGCCCGCTACGAGCCCGCCCCGCCCACCCGCGACCAGCGCCGCGAACTGCTCGCAGCGGCCGAACGGCTCGTCACCACGCTCGACCGGCAAGTGCGCCGGCCACGCAGACGGCGGGCAGCCGCCGCACCCGGCGCCCTGCTCCCGTTCCTGCTGGCAGCCCTGCCCATCGCTTCCAAGGCCCAAGCGGCCGCGCCACCGGCCGCCTCCGCGGCGCAGGCGCCCGCCGCCCAAACCTCCACGGCCCCCTTCCCTAACGGCGTGCTCCACTTCCTGGCCGGCGATTACGGCAGCGCGACCGGCGAGTTCCTCGAGTTCGTGCGCCGCCACCCCCGCGATCCCCACGGCTGGTACAACCTGGGCAACGCCTACTACGAGGCCGGGCAGAGCGGCCGCGCCATCTGGGCCTGGCTGCGCGCGCTCCGCCTCCAGCCTCGCGATCAGGACGCGCGCCAAAACCTGGCTATGGCCGCCGCGCCAGCCTCCCTCCTCCGCCGCGCCGTGCCCACCTTGCCCCTCTCTGCCCCGGAAACCCTGCTCCTCGCCGCGCTGGCCTGGTGGCTCGCCGCCGCCACCCTAGTGGCCGCGGCGCTCCGCCCCCCGCGGAGCACGCGTGCCACAGGCGCCGGGATCGTGCTCCTGCTCCTGGCCCTGCTGGGCGCCTGGACCGGCCTGCGCCACACCCCCGACACCGCCCTCACCCTGGACAGCGAGACGCCGCTCCGGGCCGCGCCCAGCAGCCGCGAGGAGGTGCTCCGATCCCTGCCCGCGGCCACCCCACTCACCATGCTCCGCCGCCACGCCGGTTGGGTGCAGATCCGGGCCGGCGACGGCTCCCAGGGCTGGATCGAACGCCGCCGCCTCGGGCGCATCTGAGCGGCGCCGCTCCGCGTTCCCGACAGGATGGCGATCCCGTGCGCTCCCGTTGCCGCTCTCTTCCCGTTCTGGTAGCCGCAGTGCCTCCACGCCCGCGCTGAGCCAGGGGCAACGCTTGACCCGCCGGGAAGGCGGCCTATACTTCCGCCCAGCCCAACGCCTGCGCGCCCCGGGAGTCGCCGTGCACCGGTTCCCCAATCTCACCCTCATCGAGCATCCGCTCATCCAGCATAAGCTGGCCACGCTGCGGGACCGGGCTACATCGAAGAAGAGCTTCCGCGAGCTGGTGGACGAGATCTCGATGCTCATGGCTTACGAGGCCACCAAGGATCTGCCGCTCGAGGCTGTGCCGGTCGAGACGCCGCTCGAAGCCACCACCGGCTACGTTGTCAGTGGCAAGAAGCTGACGCTCGTGCCCATCCTGCGTGCGGGGCTGGGGATGGTCGAGGGGGTGCTGCGTCTCGTGCCCTCGGCGCGGGTCGGGCACATCGGGCTGTACCGCGAGCACGAGACGCTGCAGCCCGTGGACTACTACTTCAAGATTCCGGGCGAGCCCGAGGCGCGCGACTTCATCCTGCTGGATCCCATGCTCGCCACGGGCGGCTCCGCGGTGGCCGCGGTTCACTCACTCAAGGCCCATGGTGCTGCCCGTGTCCGCTTCATGTGCCTGGTGGCGGCGCCAGAGGGGGTGCAGCGCATGCTGGACGCGCACCCGGACGTACAGGTCTTTGCCGCTGCGCTGGACCGCCAACTGGACGAGCGAGGCTACATCCTCCCCGGCCTGGGCGACGCCGGCGACCGGTTGTTCGGCACCCGCTGATCCGCTAACTTCTGATCGTATCCAGCGACAGGGGCCCGTAGCTCAGGCGGTCAGAGCAACCGACTCATAATCGGCAGGTCGTGGGTTCGAGTCCCACCGGGCCCATCCGCAGCAAGGGCGGGCGCCCGATCACCGGGCGGCGGTCAACGGTCCGGTACCTTGCGCCGCAGCTCCTCCAGCCAGACCACCGCCTCGGAGTCGCTCGGTGCGCGCCAGTCGCTGCGCGGCGAGAGGGAGCCGCCCGAGCCCACCTTCGGCCCGTTCGGCAGCGCGGAGCGCTTGAACTGGCTGGTCTTGAAGAAGCGGTAGAGGAAGACCTCCAGCCATTTCTTGATGGTGGCCAGGTCATACTCGCGCCGCTTCTCCCGCGGGATCAGTTCCGGCCAGTTGCCCGCCTCACGGTCGCCCCAGGCATGATGCGCCAGGTACGCCACCTTGCTCGGCCGGAAGCCGAAGCGCGTGATGTAGTAGAGGTGGAAGTCCTGAAGCTCGAAGGGCCCGACAACGGCTTCACTGCTCTGCGGCGCTGCCTGCTCGCCCTCCCCGGATGGAACCAGCTCGGGCGAGATCTCCGTCTCCAGGATCGAGAGCAGCGCTTCGTTGGTCGTGGCATCGAACTGCCCGGACTCGACGACCCAACGGATGAGATACTGAATGAGCGTCTTGGGCACGGAGGCGTTGACGTTGTAATGCGACATCTGATCGCCCACGCCGTACGTCGCCCAGCCTAACGCCAGCTCGCTCAGATCACCCGTCCCGACCACGATGGCGTCGTGGAGGTTGGCCAGCCGGAAAAGGTGAGAGGTACGCTCGCCGGCCTGGACGTTCTCGAAGGTGATGTCGTAGACGGATTCCCCCTCGGCGTAAGGGTGACCGATGTCGCGCAGCATCTGGGTCGCCGAGGGCCGGATGTCGATCTCGGCCGCTGTGACGCCCAGGGCGGCCATCAGGCGGTGCGCGTTGGCCCGGGTCCGCTCGCTGGTCGCGAAGCCCGGGAGCGTGTACCCGAGCACATGGGCGCGAGGCAGCCCGAGCCGGTCCATCGTCTGGGCAGCGACGATCACAGCCTGCGTCGAGTCGAGTCCGCCCGAGACGCCGATCACCACCTTCTGGATCCCCGTGCCCGTCAGACGCTTCATGAGCCCGTGGACCTGGATGTTGTAGGCCTCGAAGCAGCGGGCATCGAGGTCGTGAGGATCGCTGGGCACGTAGGGGAAGCGCTCGACGCGCCGCCGCAGCTCTACCTCCCCTTCGGGGACGGCCAGCTCGAAGGTGACGCGGCGGAGCTGCCGCACCCGTTCCAGGTGCTCGCTCAGCATGTCGTTGAAGCTCGTCATGCGCGCGCGTTCCTGCACCAGACGCTCCAGATCGATGTCGGCCGCGATGAGCTGCTCCTCGGCGGCGAAACGCCGGGATTCGGCGAGGAGATCGTTGTTCTCATAGATGAGCGCGTGACCGTCCCACGCCAGGTCGGTCGTCGACTCGCCCGGCCCGGCGGCGGAATAGAGGTACGCGGCGATGCACTTGGCCGACTGGCTGGCACAGAGGCGACGGCGGTACTCGGACTTCCCGATAGTGATGTTGCTGGCCGAGAGATTGGCCAGCACGGTCGCGCCGGCCAGGGCGCCCCAGGTGCTGGGCGGGATCGGCACCCACACGTCCTCGCAGATTTCCACGAAGAGCGCCAGCCCTTCCACGTTCCCGGCCTCGAAGACCAGGTCATTGCCCAGGGGGACAACTTCGCCCAGGAAGCTCACCTCCCGTCTCGCCGCCCACGCGCCGGGGGTGAACTGGCGCCGCTCGTAGAACTCGCGGTAGTTCGGGAGGTAGGTCTTGGGCACAATGCCCAGCACGCGGCCGCGGTAGATCACCACGGCGCAGTTGAAGAGCTTCCCCTCGAAGCGCAGCGGAGCGCCCACCAGCAGTACAGGCAAGAGCGCGCGGCTCTCGTGCACCAGGCGTTCCAGCGCACTCTCGACAGCCTCGAGAAGCGCATCCTGCTGAAACAGGTCCTCGTTGCTGTAGGCCGAGATCCCCAGCTCCGGAAAGAGCGCCACCACAGCACCGCGCTCCGAGGCGCCACGGGCCAGACCCAGCGTGCGCTCCACGTTGTAGACAGGATCCGCCACGCGGCCGGAGGGGATGCAGACCGCCGCACGGACGAAGCCGTGGGAATAGATCGAGTGGAAAGGTCGGCCCATGAAATCCTGGCTCCGTGTCTTTAGCCGATAGCATACTCGGGCGCCAGCCGCGCCTTGGCAATAATGGTCGGCTCGACTAGAGTAACGCCCTGCACCCCTCACGCCCAGCAGGATGGCGCCGCATGAGCTGCCGCATGGTACAGGTCGACGCATTCACCGACCGGCCCTTTGCCGGCAATCCCGCGGCCGTCTGCATCCTCGCCCAGCCCGCGCCGCACCCCTGGATGCAGGCAGTCGCCCGCGAAATGAACCTCTCCGAGACCGCATTCCTGCACCCCGAAGGCCAGGCCTACCGCCTGCGCTGGTTCACGCCCACCACCGAGGTCGAGCTGTGCGGCCACGCCACCCTCGCCAGCGCCCACGTCCTCTGGGAAGACGGCCACCTGCCGGCCGATCAAACGGCGCGCTTCCACACACTCAGCGGACCGCTCGCCGCACGGCGGAGCGGGGAAGGGATCGAGATGGACTTCCCGGCCCTACCACCCGAGCCCGCTGCCGCACCCCCGGGGCTCGCGGCGGCGCTCGGAGCCAACGCCGTAGCCATCGCTCGCAGCCGCTTCGACTACCTCATCGAGCTCGAATCCGCCGCCCAGATCCGCAATCTCCAGCCGGACTTCTCCCGCCTGCGCAACATCCCCGCGCGCGGGATCATCGTCACCGCCCGCGCCGATACCCCGGAGTACGACTTCATCTCCCGCTTCTTCGCACCCGCCGCCGGCGTCGATGAGGACCCCGTCACCGGCTCCGCCCACTGCTCTCTCGGCCCCTATTGGAGTGCTCGCCTGGGCAAGACCGAGCTCGCCGCCTACCAGGCTTCGGCGCGCGGCGGCTCGCTCCGCCTCACCCTGCACCACCAGCGTATCGCGTTGTGGGGAAAGGCAGTTACCGTGCTGCACGCCCAGCTCCTCGCCTGAAATCCAGACGTTCCCCACCACCCCCAAACCGGCTAAGTACACTCCTGACAACAAGACCCTTGCGCCGGCGGAGCAAATGTTTTTTATTTGTCATCCCTCACCCCACAGGAGTCGCAGCTACGTTTCAGGTACTCTGGCGTCGCTTGCCCATCAGCGTCGGCACTCGCTGTCCGGTCTGCGGGTGTCAGGCGTGGCGTGTGACGCCCCCCTTGTATCTGCGTCCCCTCACCTGGGTGTTCCAGTACGGTTCCAGCTTCCGGCGTTGTCTCAATTGCACGTGGCACGGGTTCACGCTGCCATGAGCGAGGGGATCCTGCGCCACTGAGCCGGGCCGACCGCCCCCGTGTCGGGACAGCAGCTACCGGCTTTTCGCCGTGTAGCGGCGCGCAGCGCCGCCGCACGGCATTGCTGTCTCCGCCTGCCTCATCCATTCTGCTTTGCGAATTCGACGACTAAGACAACTCGCGAACCGGGAGGAATCATGCGAGGTCGCACTCCTTTCCGGCCGGCGGCTGCCGTTTCCGCGGCCATCGGTCTTGTTCTTTGTTCCGTCGCGCCGGCAGCGCCGCAGAGCCGACTCTCGGAGGCGGCCGCCAGGCTCCGTTGCGACGGGGACAACGGCGGGATCACTCTGCCGGCTGGTTTCTGCGCGGTCGTGGTGGCGGACACGGTGGGGCGAGCTCGGCATCTCGTCGTCGCTGCCAATGGCGATGTCTTCGTGGCGCTGGCCAACCGCCGGGATCAGCAGGGCGTCACGCTCACTGGTGGCGTACTGGCGCTCCGGGATACCACGGGCGACGGGCGTGCCGATGTCCGGGTGCGCTTCGGTCCGGACGGCGGCACGGGTATCGCCCTGGTCGGTCAACACCTGTATTTCGCGACCGATGACGCAGTGCTGCGTTACGCGCTTCCCCCGGACAGCCTCCAGCCCGTGGGTCTGCCAGACACGGTTGTCGCCGGGCTCCCCGTAGGCGGGCACCGCGCCAAGTCGATCGCTCTGGACGGCCGGGGCTCGCTCTACGTCAACATCGGCTCGCGCACGAACGCCTGTCAGGTCGAGGATCGGCAGCCGGCCTCGCCTGGCATCGACCCCTGCCCTGAACTCGAAGTACGCGCCGGCATCTGGAGGTTCGAGGCCAGCCGCAAGGGTCAGACGCCGGCCGACGGCGAGCGGTTCTCCACCGGGCTGCGCAACGTCGTCGCCCTCGCTCTCCATGCGCCGAGCGGCACGCTCTACGGCGCGCAGCACGGCCGGGACCAGCTCTTTCAGAACTGGCCCGCCTTCTTCACGGCCGAGGCCAGCGCCGAAAAACCCTCCGAGGAATTCGTGCGCCTGGAAAAAGGCGATGACTTCGGCTGGCCCTACTGCTACCACGACGCCGAGGCGGCGCGGAAGCTGCTCGCTCCCGAATACGGCGGCGACGGCCGCAAGGTCGGCCGCTGCGCGCAGAAGAAGCTGCCCCTGCTGGCGTTTCCGGGCCACTGGGCACCCAATGGTCTGGTCTTCTACACCCGCGCCGGCAGCCGCGCCCCAGCCCTTTTCCCCGCCGCCTACCGCGGGGGCGCCTTTATCGCGTTCCACGGCTCCTGGAACCGCGCTCCCCTGCCGCAGCAGGGGTACAAGGTCGTGTTCCTGCCCTTCCGCGACGGCCTCCCCACCGGCGCCTACGAGACCTTCGCCGACGGCTTTGCCGGCGGCCAGATCATGGCGCCCGGCCAGGCCCGCCACCGACCCACCGGCCTGGCCGTAGGCGCCGATGGCTCGCTGTACGTCACGGACGACGCGGGCGGCCGCATCTGGCGGGTGCTTCCTGCCGCCGCCACCGCCACCACCGGCACCTCTGGGGCGGCTGCTGCTCCCCGTAGCGGTGCATAAGTGAGCGAACGCGGGTGGTGGGGACGGGACGGGCGGAGGTGAGCGAACTTGACCGCGGGGGAGCAGCCGCGGTCCCAGGCCGCCCGACCGGCACCCCAGCTCGTTGACAAATGCGGGGAATTGCGTGAGCTTTCCCCACTTTGCCGGGCCACCAGCGCCGCCGGCCGGCGGGGAAGTGAACTGCAGGGGAGCACGCCATGTTGGGCACACTCAAGGGACGATTCCTGATCATTGCCGTGGTGCTGGCGGTGGCCGGTGTATACCTCTACCGCAACGGCTTGAAGCTGGGGCTGGATCTCCAGGGTGGCATGCATCTGGTGCTCGAGGTGGAGGATCCGGAGCGCACCCTGACGGCGGAGGCGCGGGAAGATGCTACCGAGCGGGCGTTGCAGATTATCCGCACGCGGGTGGACGAGTTTGGCGTCGAGGAGCCGCTGATCCAGAAGGTGGGGGACGAGCGGATCATTGTGGAGCTGGCGGGCATTGGGGATGAGCAGCGTGCCAAGCAGATCATCCAGCAGACGGCGTTCCTCGAGTTTCAGATCGTTACGCCGGACAAGCCGTTGCGGGACGCGCTCCCGCGGATAGATCGCGCCATTGTCGCGGCGCTGGGGCCCGAGGCCGTGGGCGGCGCGGCGCGAGCTGAACAGCGCGAGACAGTCCAGGAGCTGCTCTTCGGTCGCGACACGGCGGCGGTGCTGCCGGACACCGCAGGCGCGGCGGCGGACACGTTGGCGGCAGCCAGGCCGGCTCCCGAGGCGCGGCCGCTTACGGCTGCGCTTCTGGAATCGGGCAGCGAGGGACAGTTCCTGGTGGCACAGGAGGATGTGTCTCGTGTGACCAGCTACCTCGAGCTGCCGGAGGTGCAGCGCCTGCTGCCCAAGAACATCGACCTGCGCTGGGGGGCCGAGGCGGAGGGGCGGGGCGCGCAGCTCTATCGCCGGCTCTTCGTGCTCGAGGAGGAGCCGGTCATGACCGGGGAATACCTCGAGAATGCGACGGCCGGGCGCGATCCCCAATTCAACGAGACGGTCGTGTATTTCGACCTGAGCCGGCGCGGCGGCCGGCTGTTCGAGCGGGCTACCGGCCAGCACATTGGCGATCTCCTGGCCATTGTGCTCGACCAGGAGGTGTTCAGTGCGCCGGTCATCCAGGACCGCATCGGCATGCGGGGGCTGATCAAGCTGGGGCAGGCGCCGATGCAGGAGGCCCAGGACCTGGCACTCGTGTTGCGAGCCGGTGCACTGCCGGCGCCGCTCCGTATCATGGAAGAGCGCACCGTCGGTCCCTCGCTGGGCCAGGACTCGATCGAGCAGGGCAAGCTGGCCGGCGTGATGGGAATCCTGCTGGTCGTCGGCATCATGCTCTCCTATTACCGCCTGGCAGGCCTGCTGGCCGTTACCGCGCTGGGTGGCTACGTGCTCATTGTGCTGGGCGGGCTGGCCGGACTCAATGCTACGCTGACCGTGCCGGGCATCGCGGGCCTGGTGCTGTCGCTCGGCATGGCGGTGGATGCCAACGTCCTGATTTTCGAGCGGATCCGCGAAGAATTGGCGGCCGCCCGAGCCATCCGCACTGCGGTTGACGAGGGGTTCCGCCACGCCATGTCGGCGATCGTGGACTCCAACCTGACCACCTTGCTGACCGCGCTCATCCTCTTCCAGTTCGGGACCGGGCCCGTGCGCGGCTTTGCCGTCACGCTCTCCATCGGCATCATTGCCTCGTTCTTCTCGGCCGTCTATGTGACGCGCACGCTGTTCCTGCTCTACCTCGAGCGCAGGCGGGCCGCGGAGTCCCTCAGCATCTAACGGGAGCCTGTCACGCCCATGCGACTCTTCGCTGACGCCCACTTCCTGTTCATCGAGCGACGCCGCACGGCCTATGTCGCCAGCGCCATAGCCATCGGGCTGGGCGTGCTGGTTGCCACCGTGTGGCAGGTCGCCGGTCGCTCCTGGCTGAACTACGGCGTCGACTTCACCGGCGGCACGCTGGTCCAGGTCCGCTTCAGCGGCCCCAGCTCTGTGGCCGACTTGCGCCGGCTGATTGCGCCCCAGGTGCCGGGCAGCGAGATCACCCGCTTTGGCGGCGAAAACGAGTTCCTGGTCCGCGCGCCCGCCGCCGCCGAGCAACGCACCACGGTGGCAGATGTGATCACGGCAGCGCTCGAGCAGCGTTACGGCGCCGGCAATTTCGAGGTCGTTCGCAGTGAGACCGTGGGACCAAAGATCGGAGGAGAGCTGCAGCAGAAAGCTGTCCTCGCCGTGCTGCTCTCCTTCGTGCTCACGCTCATCTACCTCGCGTTCCGCTTCGAGTGGCGCTTCGGTGTGGCCGCCATCATCGCCACCGGGCACGACATCCTGATCACGCTCGGCTTCATCTCGGCGTTCCGCCTCGAGGTCTCGCTCCCGACCGTGGCCGCTGTGCTCACCATTATCGGCTACTCGCTGAACGACACCATCATCGTGTTCGACCGCGTGCGCGAGAACCTGAAGAAGCTGGGGCGGCGCGAGGGGTACCAGGACATTCTGAACCGCTCCATCAATGAGACGCTGCCACGCACTACGCTGACCGCGGGCACCACGCTCGCCGCGCTCCTCGCCCTGTTCCTGCTGGGCGGCGCCATCATCCGGGATTTCGCTACCATCCTGATCGTGGGCATCGTCGTCGGCACCTACTCCTCGATCTTCGTAGCCTCCCCCGCGCTGCTCGAGATCGAGAAGCGTTGGGGGGAGAAGGGGAAGCGGGGCCGCCCGCGCATCAGCCCGGCGGAGAAAGCTGTTCTTCGATAGCCACTGCCATCTGACCGACGAGCGCCTGAGCGCCGAGCTGGACGCGGTGCTCGAGCGGGCGCGCGCGCAGCAGGTGACCCGCCTGGTCACGGTCGCCAGCGATGCGGAGGATAGCGCGCGCGTCTGCGAGC
>JACQVE010000330.1 GCA_016209965.1 Gemmatimonadota bacterium
GCCGCCACCGAGCTAGGCGGCGGAGTCAGCAACGTGAGGTTGATCCTGGGCGCGCACATGTACTTCCCGGTGGGCGGATCGGCGGCCGTCCCGCAATAGCAGGGTCAGCAGCGAGGTTCTTTCCGGGCCGGGGTGTGGCGGGTATTATGGCCCGTCCTACTCCCGGCCGTTCACTTTTTGCCCGGAAAACGTGCACCGTCGAGTGCAGTGAGTCATGGGAACGCTGGACAATCCCGGGCTGATCGAACGCATTCGCTCGCGCATCCGTGACATCCCGGATTTCCCGCAGCCGGGAATCATGTTCAAGGACATTACGCCGCTGCTCTCGGATGCCAGGCTGTTCCCCGAGGTCGTGGAGGGGCTGGCAGCAGAGTTCGCAGAGCAAAGCATCGAGCAGGTGGTGGGCATCGAGTCGCGCGGCTTCATCTTCGCCGCACCACTCGCGCTCGAGCTGGGGTGCGGCTTTGTGCCCGTGCGCAAGCCGGGCAAGCTGCCTTTTCGCACCCTGCGTGTGGACTACGAGCTCGAGTACGGCTCCGATGCGCTGGAAGCCCATGTGGACGCGATCCGGCCTGGCCAGCGCGTGCTGATTGTAGACGACGTCCTGGCGACGGGTGGCACGGCCGCCGCTACCGCGCGACTGGTGAGCAAGCTGGGCGGACAGATCGTCGCCGCCGCATTCATTGTCGAGCTCGCCTTCCTGGGCGGCCGCGGCAGGCTCGCCGGCGTACCCGTGCACTCCGTTCTGCGCTACGACTCCGGTTGATAGCGGCCCCGGATTCGGTTAACTTTCGAGGGTAAGCCCCCGTAGCTCAGGTGGATAGAGCGGCGGTTTCCTAAACCGCGTCTGGCGCAGGTTCGAGTCCTGCCGGGGGCGCTCCGGGCCCTCCTCCCTCGAGAGGACGGCCCGGTTTTCTTACCCGGCGCCGGCTGGATAGGATGTTCGGCCTGACAGCACGGCGCCAGGATCGCGGCTCTTGCTGCCTTGCGGCTATTCTGCTATGCATCGGGCCGTTAGGCGCCGGAGCAGGGCCTCCAATCCTTCATTCGCAAATGGGTCGCTTCAGCGCCAGGCGGAACTTCAGACGAATTGGACCAGAATGAAGGATAGTGACGCTGCACGCGTGCCGCTGAGGGGCGTAAGGCCGGCTGCACTGCTGCCCGCGCTTTTGCTGCTTCCGTGGTCGTCCGCGGCCCACGCGCAGCTCCGGCTCCCGGATCCGGTGGGCTATGTCAACGATTTCGCGGACGTGATCCCGGCGGAAAGGGAGGCCCAGATCGCCCGGATCGTCGAGGAGGTGCAGGCGAAGTCTGGCGGCGAGATCGTGGTCGTCACCCTGGCCTCGCTGGCCGGCCGCACGCGGGACGAGGTGGCGCTCGAGATCGGCCGGCAGTGGAAGGTCGGGCGGAAGGGGGAGCCGGGCGACCCCGGCCGCAACACGGGGGCTGTAGTGCTGGTCGTTCCGAAGGAGACCTCCCCTGATGGCCGGGGGCATGTCAAGATCGAAACTGGGCTGGGCACTTCGACGTTCCTGACTGCTGCGGAGGCCGGGCGGATCGCGGACGACCATATGCTACCCCGGTTCCGCGAGGGCGATTACGGCACCGGGATCCTCCACGGGGTGGGCGCGCTGGCCGCAGCATTCGCCGAGCGTTTCGGTTTCGAGCTGACGGGAGAGGCCGTCGCCAGCGTGCCACCAGAGCAGGGCAGGGAGGGTTCGCTATCCTGGATCCTGTTTCTTCTCCTGATCTTCATCATCCTCATGCTCGGTGGCGGAAGCCGGCGGCGGCGGCGTGGCCTGCCCTTCATTGTGCCCTTTCCGATGGGAGGTCGGCACCGCGGTGGCTGGGGCGGCTTCGGTGGCGGCCTTGGCGGCTTTGGCGGGTTCGGCGGCCGTGGCGGAGGCTTTGGCGGGTTCGGCGGCGGCGGCGGATTTGGCGGCGGCGGCGCGGGCCGGAGCTGGTAAGGAGGGGAACGATAGCGGACCCACGGAAATCCGCGAGCTCGCTGACGCGCGCACTGGCCGACAGGTTCGGCCCCGGGCTGCGCAGTGTGCTGCTCTACGGCTCGGTGGCGCGGGGCGAGGCGGCGCCGGGCGTGAGTGACATTAACGTGCTCGTGCTGTTCGAGCGCGTGGACGGGGGTGTGTTGCTGCGCGCTTCGCCGCTCGCCCGGCGCTGGGCGCGCGCCGGCAATACGGCGCCGCTCGTCATGAGCTGGGGGGAATGGCAGCGGGCGGCAGACGCGTTCGCCATCGAGGTCGCGGACATGCAGGACGCCCACGAGGTGCTGCACGGCGCGGACCCGCTGGAAGGCGTGGTGGTGGACCGCGGGGCCGTACGCCTGCAGGTCGAGCGGGAGCTGCGCGGCAAACTGGTCCAGCTCCGCGAGGGGCTGCTACTCGCGGC
>JACQVE010000331.1 GCA_016209965.1 Gemmatimonadota bacterium
CGGCTACCCCACGCTGTGGGAAGACCAGGAGAAGTACAAGGGCGGCTGGGAGCAGGACGGCGATCGGCTGCGGCTGAGGCTGCACGGCAGGTTGCGCGGTCTGGCTAACCTCTTCCACAACCCGTTCCTGCCCACCATTGACGACTACTACGAGCCGTGGACGTACGACTACGAGAACCTCTTCAACGCCCCCGAGGGCGACGACCAGCCCACCGCCCGCGCCATCTCGCTGCTCACCGGCAAGCCCATGGAGACCATCGAGGCCGGGCCCAACTGGGATGACGACCTGGGCGGCTCTCCCATCTACGCGGCGAGCGATCCGAACCTGAGCGAGTTGGGCGAGGCGGAGCGGCAGCAGCTCCAGGAGCTGGAGCGGCTCGTCTTCTTCTACCTGCCGCGCATCTGCAACCACTGCCTGAACCCGGGGTGTGTGGCGGCCTGCCCGGCGGGCGCCATCTACAAGCGGGGCGAGGACGGTATCGTGCTGGTCAGCCAGGAGAAGTGCCGGGCCTGGCGCATGTGCATCTCGGGTTGCCCGTACAAGAAGGTCTACTACAACTGGTCCACCGGCAAATCCGAGAAGTGCATCCTGTGCTACCCGCGTCTGGAGAGCGGCCAGGCGCCCGCCTGCTTCCACGCCTGCGTTGGGCGCATCCGCTATTTGGGCGTCCTGCTCTACGATGCCGGCCGCATCGAGGAGGCCGCCGGCGCCCCCGCCGATCGGCTGGTGGAAGTACAGCGGTCGCTCATCGCCGACCCCTTCGACCCACGGGTCGGCATCGCCGCCAAGGCCAATGGCCTGTCAGATGCGCTGCTCGACTCGGCGCGGCGGTCGCCGGTCTACCGGTTCGTCAAGCAGTGGAAGCTGGCGTTGCCGCTCCACCCCGAGTTCCGCACCGTACCCATGCTCTTCTACGTGCCGCCGCTGCTGCCGGTGCTGGCGGCGGTCCGGAACGGCCAGTATCAGGTTGCCGGCGCGGAGGAGCAAGGGCTGGCGCCCATGCTCAGCTCGCTGGAGCGGGCGCGGGTGCCGCTCCGCTACATGGCCAGCCTCTTTTCCGCGGGCAACGAGGAGGTGGTCGCCGCGGTCTACCGCAAGCTGGTCGCGGTGCGACTGTACATGCGGGGCCGGCGCGTGGCGGACGTACCCGCGGCCGAGGTCGAGGAGGCGCTCGCGCTGGGCGCGACCACGCCCGAGGAGGCAGAGGCCATCTTCCGGCTGACGGCCATGCCCACGTTCGAGGAGCGCTTCGTCGTGCCGCCCCTGGCCCGCGAGACGGCCGTCGAGGCAACCGTGGACCCGTACGCGCACAAGCCGGCGGCGGGCTTCGGGTCGCGGCAGCCGCCCGAGCGGAGGTGGTGATGGCGACGCGACCCCTCGAGCCTCGCGCACTCGAGCTGCTCGCCGAGCTGCTGGAGTACCCGACCCCGAATGTGGCCTCGGCAGCAGCCGGCGCCGCCCGCATGCTGGCACCCGCCTGCCCGGAGGCGGCCGCGCGGGTGAACCACTTCGCGGCCTGGGCCGAGCAGACGCCGCCGGCGGAGCTGGAGGAGGTCTACGCCGCCGCCTTCGAGCTGAATCCCATGTATTGCCTGTACGTCGGCCATCACCTATTCGGCGAGAGCTACCAGCGCAGCCGTTTCCTGGTCGAGCTGCGGGCCCGCTATCGGGAGACGGGCATCTCGGAAGGCACCGAGCTGCCCGACCACTTGAGCCTGCTGCTCCGCTACCTCGCGCACGAGCGTGGGCCGGAAGCAGACGAGCTGATCCGCGAGGCACTGGTCCCGGCGCTGGCAGTCATGGCCCGCGAGCGTGCCGGGACCGATGCCGAGCGCGACTCGCACTCCGCCCGCGGCCGGGAGGCGTACGTCGAGCTGCTCGAGGCGCTCCGACTGGTGCTGGACGACGGGGCCACCAGCGCGGATACGCCGCCCGCCACGGCGCCACGCCGGCTGGAACTGCCGGTGCTGCAACCGTAGCGGCGTGATGCGGAAGCGTTGGCGTCGGACCTGGTTTCCAAGTTTCAAGTTGACCGATCTACCTATGGCTCCTGACGGTAAGTGGACCCCCCCTCCGTGGATATGGTGCCCTGCAGCGGCTGGCCAGGCTCTGCCGTCCTTCTTTAATGGGGCGGCGACATGCGTGCTTGGGCCGACATGAAAGATGGAAACATGGTCCGACAAACACGGAGCGCAGCGCCATGCTCAATGTCCTTCTCTTCGTAGTGTTCCCCTACGTGGCCGCGGTTCTGGCGCTGGTGGTGGGCATCTACCGGTATGTCCAGGACCGGTTCTCCTATTCCAGCCTCTCGTCCCAGTTCCTGGAGAACCGCGCCCTGTTCTGGGGCTCGGTCCCCTGGCACTACGCGATTCTCATCATCCTGCTGGCCCACCTCCTCGCCCTGATTGCCCCCGGGGCGTGGGCGGCGCTGATCGCGGCACCCGCCCGCTTGTACACTCTGGAAGTCAGCGGCCTGGCCCTCGGCCTGGTAGCGATCGCCGGGCTGGGCGTGCTGATTCTCAGACGCCTGCGCCACGCGCGCATCCGCACCGTCACATCGGCCCTCGACTGGGTCCTACTCGCGGCCCTGCTGGGTCAGGCGGCGCTCGGGTTCTGGGTCGCGCTCCTCTACCGCTGGGGCGCAGACTGGTACCTGTACACGGCCGCGCCCTGGCTCGTCTCGCTGGCCAAGCTCCAGCCCAAGATCGACTACATCGTCATGCTGCCCTGGCTCGTCAAGCTGCACTTCCTGGGCGGATTCCTCATCATCGGGCTGTTCCCGTTCACGCGGCTGGTCCACGTGGTGACCGTGCCCGTGACTTATCTCTGGCGGCCCTACCAGGTGGTGATCTGGAACCGGACGCCGCAGCGCACTTGAGGTGAGCGATGCGGCGGCTCGCAAGCTCACCCGGGGGCCGGGGGCGAGCGGCCGGGCAAGGCCCAGCCGATCAACGGCGTGCGCGCGGCCACGCGGACCATCCGGTGACCCGAGCCGGCCCTGCCCGCACCCCTCCTTGCGCTTCCGCGCTGAGGCGCGAGCCGTCGCCATAGCCCCATGACCGAGCGCGCCCGAGCGATCTCCGTCCTGACGGCCAACACGGCGGCCTTCACCGTCTGCTTCGCCGTATGGATGATGTACGGCGTGCTGGTGACCTTCCTGGTGGAGCAGCAGGTATACGCCTTCAGCGGGCCCCAGATCGGGTGGCTGATCGGCATCCCGGTGCTCACGGGTGCGTTGTTCCGGCTGCCGGCCGGGATGCTGGCCGACCGCTACGGCGGGCGCTCCGTCTTCGCGGGCATCATGCTCGCCGCCGCCCTGGCGGCCTACTTGACCAGCTACGCCGGCAGCTTTGCCGGCTTCATCATCGGTGGCCTGGGCTTTGGGCTGGCGGGAGCGTCGTTCGCCGTGGGCGTGGCCTACACATCAGTGTGGTTCCCGCCGCATCGGCAGGGCACGGTGCTCGGGATCTTCGGCCTGGGCAACACGGGCGCGGCGCTGACAGCCATTGTCTCGCCGCGGCTGCTCGCCGTCTTGACGCAGGGCGGCATGGAGCTCGAGCGCTGGCGCGCGCTGCCCCGACTCTATGCGCTGGCCCTGGCCGCGACGGCCGTCCTGTTCTGGGTGTCTACCTTTCCGCGGAAGCCCGAGGAGCCGGCGGTGCGCACGCTGCGCCAACGCCTGGCGCCGCTCGAGTCGCTTCGCGTCTGGCGCTTCGGGCTCTACTACTTTCTCTTCTTCGGCGGATTCGTCGCCCTCGCCCAATGGCTGATCCCCTATTACGTGAATGTCTACGCATTGAGCGTGGTATCGGCTGGATTGCTCTCCTCGGCCTTCTCACTGCCCTCCGGACTGATCCGCGCGCTGGGCGGCTGGCTGTCCGATCGGATCGGCGCGCGAGCCGTCATGTACTGGGTCCTGAGCGGGTGCGCCGTGGTGAGCCTGCTGCTGGCAGTGCCGCGTATGGACATCCAGACGCCCGGACAGGGGGTAACGGCAGCGCGCGGCGGGACCGTAACCGCGGCTGGCGCGCAAGCGGTCGAGATCGACGGCGTCCGCTATCCGCTGCGGCCCAGGGCGCCGGGGCGGCCGGCCCGGCAGGGGACCCTGGTCTGGCCTACCACGGCTTCCTGGCAGGAGCCGGTGGTCCGGCCGGGCGAGGTTGTGGCCAAGCGTGCCCTGCTGGCACGCGGCGTCACCCACATCTACTTCCAGGCCAACATCGGCGTCTTCACCGGGCTGGTGTTAGTTCTGGCCATCCTCATGGGAATCGGCATGGCGGCCGTCTTCAAGCACATTCCCACCTATTTCCCGCGGGACGTGGGGACGGTGGGCGGGATTGTGGGTGTCATTGGCGGCCTGGGCGGCTTCACCGGTCCCCTGATGTTCGGCTACCTGGTCGCATTCACTGGCGTCTGGACCACGAACTGGGTCTTCCTGGCAGTGCTGTCGCTCGGCTGCCTGGTGTGGATGCACGCCGTCGTCCGCCGCATGCTGAACGTACGCGCGCCCGAGGTGGCCACGCAGATCGACGAGAAGGGGCCCCTGATCCCCCTGGCCCTGCGGGTTCTCTGCCCCGTCCACGCCGTGGAGGCGCGGGTGCGACTGTTCCTGACGCCGGGAAGCGAGACGCTGCGGCTGGGCGAGTGCTCGCTGCGGCCGGGCGAGGGTGATCGCCCCGCGTGCGAAGGGCAGTGCGTGGTGATGGCCGCGGAGGCGGGGGGGTGATCCCGCTCGAGATTGCCCGGGAGCGGATCCGCGCCTGGCAGCGCCTTATTGCCACGCTGTCGGCCGGTGGCGGCGAGCTCGCCCCCGACATGGCTGTCGAGGCAATGGCGGATCGGGAGGTTTTGTGGGGGCGCACCTTGCGCCTGGCAGCGCCCCTGCCGCCGGTGGCCAGCATTCGGGGGCCGTCGAACTCCGGGAAAACGCGGCTGATCGAGCAGCTCCTGCCGGTGCTCTCAGCGCGGGGAGTCCGGGTCGGCACCATCAAGCGGGCGCACCACACGCCGGCTCTGGACACACCGGGAAAGGACTCCCACCGCCACGCCGCGGCTGGCGCCCGAGGCGTGCTCCTGCTCGGACCCCAGCAGGCCGGCTTCTTCCTCTACGACGCGCCGGGCGCGGAACCCTGGCCCTGGCTCGAGCTGTTGGCCGGCCGCGTGGACATCGTGCTGGCGGAGGGGTCCTGGAGTGGGGCGGTGCTGCGCCTGGAGATCCAGATCAGGGACGCGGGCGGCTTCGCGCTGCTAGAACCTGCCGACTGCTGCTGCGGCGCCTGGACGCTGCGCCGGCCGGCCGCCACAGGCCAGCTCCTCGACTTCCCGGAGGAGCTGGTCGAGCGACTGGCCGGCCTCCTCCAGCAGCTCACCACACCCAGCACGCAAGCAAACGCCTGAAGATCAGAACGCGCTGCTGCCACCACCCCACGCGACCATCCGGCCGGGCCGCATGGACGCCGCTAGCCGGCCGACAGCCGGAGCATCCAGACCCCGTCCGGCGCGATCAGGAAGAAGAGGAATGCGGCCGTGGCCAGGGTCGCGGCCGCCACGCAGGCGACGAGCGCCAGCCGCTCGAACCTCAGGTGCATGAACCACCCGCCGATCACAGTGGCCTTTATCAGCATTGCCGCTACCAGCACCGCGACGGCCAGGGCCCGCGGGAACCCCGCGGCCTCCGCCAGAATCATGGCCACGGTGAGCGCGAGCAGGATAAGCCACGCTGCCCAGTAGGTACGGTACGGGATGTCGGGTTCCATGCGCGCCTCCGGTGTGCGGCTCTGCCAGGCGAACTAGATCAGGTAGAAGCAGGTGAAGATGAAGACCCAGACCAGGTCCACGAAGTGCCAGTACAGGCCGGCCAGCTCGACCCCCGGTCCGAAGGTGCGGCCCGCGCGCACCCGACTGGCCACCAGAGTCAGGAGGGTCACGCCGATCAGCACGTGGGTGCCATGAAACCCGGTCAGCATGAAGAAGAAGGACGAAAAGGCCGGCGGGCCCCAGGGGTTGTGCGTCAGGCGAGCGCCCTCCCGGATCAGCGTCGTCCACTCCGCCGCCTGCATCGACAGGAAGATCGCGCCGCCCAGCGCGGTCAGCAGCAGGAAACGCATCGCCCGCCGAAGATCGCCGCGGTGCGCGGCACCCACGGCTGTGGCCATGGTGGCACTCGAAGTGATGAGCACGAAGGTCATGATCCCGATCACCCAGATGGCGAAAACTTCGCCCTGCTCCGGCCAGACGGCGTGGGCGAGTCGCTCGAAGCCGTAGGCGGCCAGGAAGCTGGCAAAGAGCAGCGCGTCCGAGACCAGGAAGAACCACATCATGAGCTTCTGCCAGGACACGCCGAAGGGCGAGACTCCCCCCTGCCAGTGGACCTCGAGGCTACCGGTAACCGCGTTCGCCATCCGCCCTCCTCTCTCTAAAGCGTGGAAAGCAGGACCAGCAGATAGATCCAGACAACGTCCACGAAGTGCCAGTAGACGGCGGCGTGCGTGAGACCGGCGTGCCGCGTCCGGCTGTAAGCACCGCGCAGGGCCCGCCGCAGCGTCCACCCCAGGGCGGCCAGTCCGCCCAGCACGTGGGCGCCGTGGACGGCGGAGAGCGTATAGAGGAAGGAGGCGTGGGGGCTGGTGGGCAGGAAGATCCCCCGCGCTGCCAGCATCCGCCACAACGCCACCTGCCCGGCCAGGAATACCAGGCCCAGCACGGCGGCCGCTCCCAGGAAGAGCGCCAGGCGGCGTGGCCGCTCCTGCCGCGCCGCGGCGCGGCCCAGCTCGAGCAGGCCGCTCGAGACCAGCAACAGCGCCGCATTGGGCCACGCGATCCAGGGGAGTGCCACCGGTCGCCAGTCCGCGCCCGTCCGCCGGATGAGCACGGCGGCCGTGAAGGCGGCGAACAGCATGGTCACGGTGGCCAGCACGGCCATGAGGCCCATGGGGTATGGGCCGTCCGCCAGTGTGAGCGCGGCGCCGGCCGCCGGCTCGCCGGGCGCGGCGCCGTCACCTCTCACCCTTCGCGCCACCATCAGGCTCACTCCGCCCCTCCCACTACCGCCGAGTGCTGGGGCAGGTAACCCTCCCGCTCCCCGTCCACGCGGTACTCGTACGGCCCGCGATGCACCACTGGCAGCTCGACCCAGTTCAGGTGCGGGGCGGGCGACGACGTCGTCCACTCCAGCGTCGCCCCCCGCCAGGGATTCGACCGGGCCAGCTCGCCGCGGAACAGATGGACCAGGAAGTTGAACAGAAAAACGAGTTGCGCGGCCGTGGCCAGAATGAGCGCCAGGCTGATCACAATGTTGAATGGCTGGAGCGGGCGCAGGAATTCGTAGACAGTGGGGTCGTACACGCGCCGCGGGTGGCCACCCAGCCCCAGGTAATGCATGCCGATGAAGGCTGCAAACAGCGGCACAATCGTGAGCCAGAAGTGAAGCTTGCCCAGCGTCTCGCTCATGTGCCGGCCAAACATCTTCGGGAACCAGTAGTAGGTGCCGGCAAAGATGGCGAAGAAGGTCACCGTCCCGATCGTGAAGTGGAAGTGACCGACCACAAAGTAGGAATCGTGGAAGTAGATGTCGGCAGCCGCCGTTCCCAGGTAGAGCCCGCCCAGCCCGCCGATGCCGATGGCGGAGACCAGCCCCAGAGCAAAGAGCATGGCCGTGGTAAGGCGAATCTGCGCGCGCCAGAGGCTGGCAATCAGGTTGAGCCCGAGCACGGCGAAGGGGACAGTGATGGCCACCGTCACCACCGAGAAGTACTCGCCCAGGTAAGGGTTCATCCCGCTGGTGAACATGTGGTGCCCCCACACGATCATGCTCAGCCCGGCAATCACCAGCAGCGACCACACCGAGGTACGATAGCCGAACACCGGGCGGCGGCCGAAGGTGGCCAGGATGTCGAAGGCAATGCCCAGCGCGGGCAGGACCAGCACGTACACTTCAGGGTGGCCCAGGAACCAGAACAGGTGCTGGAAGAGCAGAGGCGTCCCGCCACCGGTGGACAGAACCTTCTCCCCGAGCACCAGTCCCTGGGGCAGGAAGAAGCTGGTCCCGCCGTGCCGGTCCAGGAGCAGCATGATGGCCGCGGCGGTCAGCGCCGGGAAGGCCAGGAGGCCGAGAATGGCCGCAATGAGCATGGTCCAGACCGTAAGCGGCATGCGCATCATGGACATGCCACGCGTGCGCAGGTTCAGGATCGTGGTCAGGAAGTTGAGGCTGCCCAGCGTGAAGGAGACGATGAACAGGGCCATGGCCAGGAGCCACAGCGTCTGCCCCCACCCGGAGCCCGGCACGGCTTCCGGCAGCGCCGAAAGCGGCGGGTACGCCGTCCACCCCGCGGCGGCGGCGCCGCCCTCCACGAAAAACGAGGCCAGGATCAGCACGCTGGCCGGCACGACCAGCCAGTAGGAAAGCATGTTCAGGAAGGGGTAGGCCATGTCCCGCGCCCCGATGTGGAGCGGGATGATGAAGTTCCCGAACCCGCTGACCAGGGCAAAGGAGATCACGAAGAACACCATGATGGTGCCGTGCATGGTCACCAGGCTCAGGTAGAATTCCGGCTTGAGCACCCCCTCCTCGTAGCCGCCCGGCAGCAGCCTCCCCAGCAGCGGCCAGGTCGCGTGGGGCCACGCCAACTGGAGTCGGATCAGGATGGCGAGCGCCACGGCCACCACCGCCATGAACACGGCGGTCAGGTAGTACTGGATCCCGATGACCTTGTGATCGGTGCTGAAGACGTAGCGTCTCCAGAATCCCGGGTAAGCGTGCTCGCCGCTCATTGGAGCCACCCCGCCTGCTGGCTCAGCCAGGCATCAAACTCCTCGGGCGACTGCACCAGCACCCGCCCCCGCATCCGGTAGTGGGCCATGCCGCACAGCTCCATGCACGCGATCTCGTATTCGCCCGCGGCCGTAGGCACGAACATCGTGCTCCCGACGATCCCCGGGACGACGTCCTGCTTCACCCGGAAGGCAGGCACCGAGAAGCTGTGCAGCACGTCCCGGGATCGGAGCCGCAGGTAGACCGTGCCCCCCACCGGCACGTGCAGCCGGTTCCGGAACACCAGGTCGTCTGCACCGGCCGGGTCACGGGGATCGAGGCCCGCCGGGTTCGCCGCGCCCCGAATCAGCGCGGGGTCGGTCCGACCAAAGCGGCCGTCCTTGCCCGGGTAGCGAACAATCCACTCGAACTGGCGCGCCGTGACCTCGATGACAACCGCGTCTTCCGGTACCGGGCCGTACACCTTCGCCCAAACGGGCAAGCCGATCACCAGAACACCCACTTCGGCAATCAGGGCCATGGCCACCACGGGGAGCAGCGACCACCAGCGCTCGACCCGGGGATCCGCCCAGGGCGACCCGGTCGGCCCCCCGCGGGCATAGCGCCAGACGAAACTGGCCAGCACCAGATGGCCGGCAATGAAGACCGCACCCGTGGTGAGGAGCAGATACCGGATCATGCCATCCACGCCGGCGCCGTGCTCGGACGCGGCCGCCGGCATCCAATCCCTGGCCACGAAGCCGAATACCGTGAGGACCGTGATCCCGAGAAACAGCACGACCAGGGCCAACGCCTCCCACGACTTCCCTTTGCCGTTCATGCGCTTCGCTCCCGCCGACTCAGAGATGGCGACGGCCCCGCAGGCCGGTCGTGAGGCACCGCTAACAATTCTCAGTGTTAATATCCATCGGGCCACGCCAGGTGTGACGCCCCGGACGAAGAAGCCGCCGGCCAGCAACTGCACCCTGGGGAAGGAAGTCCCAGCGGGGGGGCTCGGGCGAGACATTTCGCGACCCTCGGCTGCCGCGCGTCGCGTGCCGTGGAGCCGGGACAAACCCCCCGTATGCGGCGCAGCGCCGGACCGGGGCTGCGCTTGTCAGACCGTGAGCCGGCTGTCGCTTCGGGGCCCGACCGTGGCACGCTCCTTCCACCACATCCCGGCCCGGACCCCTATGCGCTCGTCTTCTATCAGCAGTTTCCAGTGCCCACTGCGGGGGCCGTCATTCACAGGCGTGGCGGCTTCGTTTTCGTCCCGCAGTGCGGCCAACGAGGCGGTAGCCCGCTACCAGCGGTGCGACTCGGCCGAGGCGCGCCGGGAGGCAGCCGACCAGCTCTACCGGCGCCACCTCCCGCTCATCTGGAAGACGCTGGCGACTCTCTGCGGGCGCTCCCGCTGCTATCCGGGCGGCTGCCTGGTGGAGGACCTGGTAGGCGAAGCCTACCTCATCTTCTGCCAGGCGCTGGAGCAGTACGAGCCTTCAGTGGGTCTGGACTTCCTCGGCTACCTGCGCTGGAAGCTGCACTGGGGGCTCGAGCACCGGGTGCGCGTCGCCCGGAAGGCGAGCGTGATGACTCGAGCGCCGGAGGAAGAGGCGGTGCCCGGGCGTAACGGCGAGGAGGAGCGACTGCTGGACCGGGTGCTGGCCTCGCAGCTTCTCTCGCGCCTGGAAGGGAAGGACATCGAGCTCGCAGTGCTCCACTACGCGTGCGGCCGCACCTCCCGCGAGGTCGCCGAGGCGTACGGCATCTCCGGCGTCGCGGTGCGCAAACGGCTCGAGCGCCTGCGCGGACGGCTGCGGGCACTTGCGCTTCACAACGGCCGGCTCTCCGGGAACGGAGCTGAAAAGCCGTGTGCGGGGAAAGCCGACGAGCCATGAGGCAGGGCCTCA
>JACQVE010000332.1 GCA_016209965.1 Gemmatimonadota bacterium
ACGTTCTCCTTGATGAGGTGCATGGGCACGTGCCCCGGCCCCTCGATCATCACCTGGCAGTCGCGCTCCCAGGCGATCGTGGTCAGCTCGCCGAGCGTCTCCAGCTCGGCGAACTGGGCCTCGTCGTTGGCGTCGGCCTGGCAGCCGGGCCGGAGCCCGTCTCCCAGCGAGAAGGCCACGTCGTAGGCGGACATGATCTCGCAGATCTCGCGGAAGCGCGTGTACAGGAAGCTCTCCTGGTGGTGCGCCAGGCACCACTTGGCGATGATCGAGCCGCCGCGCGAGACGATGCCCGTCACGCGATTCGCGGTGAGCGGGATATAGCGCAGCAGCACGCCGGCGTGCACGGTGAAGTAGTCCACGCCCTGCTCGGCCTGCTCGATGAGCGTGTCCCGATAGATCTCCCAGCTCAGCTCCTCGGGCACGCCGCCCACCTTCTCCAGCGCCTGGTAGATGGGCACAGTGCCCACGGGCACGGGCGAGTTGCGCAGGATCCACTCGCGTGTCTCGTGGATGTTCTTGCCCGTCGACAGGTCCATGATCGTGTCCGCGCCCCAGAGCGTGGCCCAGCGCATCTTCTCCACCTCCTCCTCGATGGAGGAGGCCACGACCGAGTTCCCGATGTTGGCGTTGATCTTCACCTTGAAGCGCCGGCCAATGATCATGGGCTCGGACTCGGGGTGGTTGATGTTGGCCGGGAGGATCGCCCGCCCCCGCGCCACCTCCGAGCGCACCAGCTCCGCCTCCAGGCCCTCGCGCAGGCCGACGAACTCCATTTCCGGCGTGATCTCGCCGCGCCGCGCGTAGTGCATCTGAGTGACCGCGGCCCTCGGCCTGGCACGCAGGACGGGGCGGCGGAGGGTGGGGGGGATTCCCGCCTCGCCGCCCTTCGCCCAGGAAGCGGCAACGCGGCGACGCGGCGAAGCGGCCAGGGAGGTCGTGCCGGTCGCCGTGTCCCCGCGTCCCCGTGTCGCCGCCTCAGGAATCAGCCGGTAGGCTGGAGGAACCTCCTCGACGTCTCGCCGGCCGAGTATCCACTCCCGCCGTAGCGGCGGCAGCCCCCGGCGCACGTCAATTCCCTGCGGCCCGCTGGTGTCGTAGACGCGGAGCGGCGGCTCGCCGCCCGAGAGGCTGATCTCCCGCATGGGGACGCGGATCCCCTGCCGCCCTTCGAGGTAGACCTTCCTCGAGCGGGGGTACGCGTCGTCGAACGTGGTGGCGACCGGGACCGGGCCTGCGCCCAGCTTGCCGGCTTCGCGGGTTGCTGTTCGTGGGCTCATGGCAGTCGCTCCTCCGGGTTGCGGCGGACCGGCGGGCAGGGAACGCGGCGGAAAAGCAAAATCGCCGCGCGGCGCTCGGGCGGCGATGGCGATGGCGGGACTGTGTGTCCCGGTCCTGGAAGATCCGCCGCGCTCCCTACGCCGGTCTCAACCGGATCAGGTTCCAAGGGTGTGCTCTCAATCCCGCGCCCTGCCCGACGCCCTGGCGCTTGCCCGAAACGGGCGGCCACAGATCGGGCGGACGCCGGGATACCCCTGGCGGCCTGGGTTCCAAGCTATGTGCCCCGTCCCTCCCGGTCAACAGCCGCCGCGTCCGCCCGCCCGCCGCGCCCGCCTGCCCCACGTACCGCCCACACCCAGGTCTCCCCCCGGGCTCTATCCCGGCTCCAGCGCACGCACCGGCAGGACCATGGCGTTCAACCCGGCGAATTGAAGGCGGCGCTGGCGGCCAGCAAAACAAAGCCCCGCGGTCCGGGCGGACCGCGGGGCTCGAAGCCACAGGGTAGACGCCTGCCGGAGGAGGCAGGCTTTCCCGGCAGGTTACGCCCCTGCGCCGACTGCCGCGCCCGCGGGCGCAGCCGCCGCCACGCGGCCCATGCGGGCCATGGTGGCGCCGGCCGCCACCAGCCAGGCAAAGCCGAGCAGTGCGACCATCATCCCCGTGGCGGGCGGGAAGGCGAATGTGCCTATCACCTCGAGCAGGCCGACGCCGACCCCCGAATAGGCCAGCCAGCTTGGCCAGGCCGAATCGCGCGTCATGGCCAGTCCAAAGACGACTACGGCCAGCCAGTGCGCGACGATCGAGGTGGTCACTGCCTGTGTGTGCGCGTCCGCCATGACATTGGCGCTTTCCTCCATGCCCGCGACGGCCATCAGCCGGATGGCCGAAGCCTCCGTGCCCGGCGCGGTGATGACCCCCATGGTGCCCACCAGCGCCAGGGCCACGCCCAGCAAGGCCCAGCCGCCGGCTGCCGTGCTACTGAAGTGCCGGCTCAGGCACAGGATGCCGGCCAGGGCCAGGATCTCACCGAGCGCGATCGCCCAGTGCGCCACGTTCAGCCCCGCCATGTCGAAGGTGACCGCGGCATCGGCCGATTCCGGAGGCGCGGGGTGCAGGAACACGCCGATGGCCAGCAGGATGCCGCCCGCGATCAGCCCATTCCCGCCGACGTTGTACAACGAGGGGTGTCGCATACCTTGCCTCCCGGCAGACAGAGGGTGAACGAACAGGCCGCGCGGAGCGATCGCCCTCGCGCGGCCCCGCAATCAGCTCAAGCGCCGCTCCCGGCCATGGCGCCTGTGGGCGCGGCCGTGGGCGCGGCCCGCCCCAGCCGTGCCATGCTCACGCCGAGCAGGGCCAGCCAGGCCGCGCCCAGCACGCCCAGCGCACGGTGCACGGTAAAGCTCTGCACCAGAAAGATGGCCGCCACATTGGCCACGCCCACGGCCGCGCCGGCATAGCCGAGCCCGCGCGGGAAGGCAGCATCGCGGGCGACGGCCAGCGCAAACAGCGTGGTGCCGGCCCAGAAAGCGGGCACGGCCATGGCGAAAACGCCCATGACCAGCCCCGAGTTGATGGCCAGGAAGGCGTGCGAGGCCGCCACCGCGTCCTCACCGCCTGCGCCCTGCATTTCCGTGAGCATGGGATACGTAGCCGCTTCCGGCGCAATCAGGACCATACCCCCGGCGGTACCCAGCACCACGCCGCCCAGCCCGAGCGCCGCCCACCCCTCCAGCTCGCCGCCGCCGAAGTGCCGGACCAGCGCCACAAAGCCGCCCAGGATGAGGAAGAAACCGATCCCGAGGAGCCAGTGGGAGAGCGCCCACTGCCCCGCCGCCAGGCTGGCCGCCTCGTCCAGCGTCTCTGGCTGCGCCGCGTGCAGGAGCGCGCCGGCCGCGAAGAGAACAGCGCCCACCAGGAGGGCGTTTCCACCTACCCGGTACAGTGAGGGGTGTCTCATAGCACGCCTCCGTAAAGCGGGTGATGGTGACCGTGGGCATCCACAGCCGCCGGCCTCGCCGCGCGGAACGGCGGCTCGCGCGTGTGCAGGATGGCAGGGGCATGATGGAGGGTGGGGCCCAGGAGCCGCGTGCTCCTGTCTACCCGATACCTCGAGGGTTGCCGCATTCCGTCCGTCCAGGCACGAGGAGTTGGCCGGCTACACGCCGGAAGCAACCAGCCGGGAACGGCAATGACAGCACAATCTTGAGATGATACACGCAATATGCAGGAGCTCCCCACAAAACGCAAGAAAAAACTCGCCCCCGTCGCCCCCCCGTCGCCCCCGTGGATCTGCCGACCCGCGGGGGGTTGTTGCGAGAGCGCCGGGGGCCGCTCCAAGCGACGCCGCCTGCGCCGCGACCCACGCCCTCTTACATGAGCTGTCCGGCTGAGAATCCCGTGGCCGGCGCGGGCAGTGCCGCCTCCGGGAAGATAAGAGTGCCCTCCTGCAGGCTGGCGCCGCGCAGGGCCAGCGCCAGCACCTCGCCCAGTTCGCCGGCCAGGTGGAAGGTCATCTGCTCCCGAGCCTCCAACGGCAGGTCGTCCAGGTCGGGCTCGTTGTCCCGCGGCAGGATGGCCTCTCGGATCCCAGCACGGTAGGCCCCGAGCACCTTCTCCTTGAGCCCGCCGATCGCCAGTATCCGGCCGGTCAAGGTGACCTCTCCCGTCATGGCCACGTCGTGGCGCACGGGGCGGCGGGAGAGCACGGATACCAGGGCGGTGGCCATGGTGATGCCCGCCGAAGGGCCGTCCTTGGGGACGGCGCCCGCCGGCACATGGATGTGGATCTCGAGCTCGCGCAGGCTCTCCTCCGCGATGCCCAGCCGGTCGTGGTGCGTCTTCGCGTAGGTCAGGGCCGCCCGGGCGGACTCCTTCATGACGTCGCCCAGTTGGCCGGTCAGGATCAGGTTGTCCTTCCCGGGCGAGATACTGGCCTCGACAAACATGATGTCACCGCCCATGGGCGTGTAATACATGCCCGTCGCCACGCCCACGGCGTCCTCCGGCGCCGCCCGTTCCGGATGCACGCGGGGCCGGCCGATCAGCGGCTGCACGTCCGCCTCATCGATGGTGACGTGCGTGGCCTCCGCCGCGGCAATGCGCCGGGCCGCCTTGCGCGCCAGTTTGCCCAGCTCGCGCTCGAGCTGCCGGACACCCGCTTCGCGCGTGTATCCACTGATGAGCCGCTGCACTGCCGGGTCACTTACCTCGAGCTGCTCCGCCGCCAGCCCGCTCTCCTCCCGCTGCCGCGGCAGCAGGTAGCGCTTCGCGATCTCGAGCTTCTCCTGCTCCGTGTACCCGGCAAACTCGACCATCTCCATGCGGTCCAGCAGTGGCGCCGGGATGTGGTCCCGGTAATTGGCCGTGGCAATGAACAGGACCTCCGAGAGATCGAAGGGCACACCCAGGTAGTGATCGACGAAGGAGTGGTTCTGCGCCGGGTCGAGCACCTCGAGCAGCGCCGCGGACGGGTCGCCCTGCAGGCTCACACCCAGCTTGTCCACCTCGTCCAGCAGGAACACCGGGTTCTTCGAGCCCGCCTGCCGCAGCCCCTGAATGATCCGGCCGGGCATAGCGCCCACGTATGTCCGGCGATGCCCCCGGATGTCGGCCTCGTCCCGGGCGCCGCCCAACGCAATGCGCACGTACTTGCGCCCCAGCGCCCGGGCAATGGACTTGGCGATCGAGGTCTTCCCCACCCCCGGCGGACCCACGAACAGCAGGATCGGCCCGCGACCCACCGCCCGCGCCTTGGCCCGTACTGCGTCCGCCGCATGCGGCCGCACTGAAGCGGCACCGGGCTCCACAGGCTCCGATCCCGAGCCCGATTCCGGATCCTTACCCGCTGAGCCGACCAGGCCGCCAGCCGGCTGCTCGGCCTCTGCTTCGGCCGCCGCGCCCGCGGCTTCCTCCGCCGCCTCCGCCTCTGCCCGCTCCATCTGCAGCTTGCGTACGGCCAGGAACTCGAGCACCCGATCTTTCACATCCTCGAGGCCGTAATGATCCTCCCCCAGAATCCGCTCCGCCTGCACCAGGTCGATCTTGTCCTCCGTCCGCCCACTCCACGGCAGCTCCGTCACCCACTCGAGGTAGGTGCGAATGACCTGGTACTCCGCCGATTGCGGATGCGTCCGCTCCAGCCGGTGCAGCTCCCGCTCCACTTCCGAGCACGCCTCCGCCGGCAGGTCCAGCGCTGCGA
>JACQVE010000333.1 GCA_016209965.1 Gemmatimonadota bacterium
CCACGCTGCTGCCCGTCCCGCTCATGAACATCCTGAATGGCGGCGCCCACGCCGCCAACAATCTGGATATCCAGGAGTTCATGATCGCGCCCAACGGTGCGGCCAGCTTCACGGAAGCGCTGCGCATGGGCGTCGAGGTGTTCCATGCGCTGAAGAAGGTGCTGGCGGCGCGCGGCAAGAGCACGGCAGTAGGCGACGAGGGCGGCTTCGCCCCCGATCTGGCCTCCAACGAGGAGGCTATCGAGGTCACGCTCGAGGCCATCGAGAAGGCCGGCTACCGCGCCGGTGAGGAGATCGCGCTGGCGCTGGACGCCGCCGCCAGCGAGTGGTACCGCGACGGCGCCTACGTCTTCCACAAGTCCAGCGGCCGGCGGCTGAGCAGCCCCGAGCTGATCGAGTTCTGGCGCGACTGGGTCGACCGCTACCCCCTACTCTCGATCGAGGACGGGCTGGACGAGGAGGACTGGGACGGCTGGACGGCGCTGACCGCCGCCCTGGGCGGCCGCGTCCAGATCGTGGGCGACGACCTCTTCGTCACCAACACCGAGCGCCTGGCGCGCGGCATCGAGCGCGGCGCGGCCAACGCCATCCTGATCAAGGTGAACCAGATCGGCACCCTCACTGAGACGCTGGAAGCCATCGCCCTGGCACGCCGCGCAGGCTACCGCACCATCATCAGCCATCGCTCGGGCGAGACGGAGGACACCTTCATTGCCGACCTGGCAGTGGCCGCCCGCGCCGGGCAGATCAAGACGGGCAGCGCCAGCCGCACGGACCGCGTCGCCAAATACAACCGCCTTCTGCGCATAGCCGAGGAGCTGGGCGCGAGCGCCAGTTATCCGGGACGCGACATCTGGTAGCGCGGCTCTGGACTCTCGCACCCCTCCGAACCGGGAGGACCGATGAAGCTCGTCAAACGGATACGCTGGCTCCTGCTCCTGATCATTCTCGGCGGCGCCGGCTACTTCGCGCTGTTCGGCGGCGAGTACAGCCTCTTCGAGTCGCGGGCGGTGAAGAAGCAAAAGGCCACGGAACTGGCGCAGCTCCGGATGCTGGGGGACAGCATCGGGCAGCTCCAGGCGCGGGTCGATTCGCTGGCCTCGGACCCCGGCATGCTCGAGCGGGTGGCGCGCGAGTTCTTCGGGCTGGTCAAGAAGGGCGAGCGGCTCTACCGCTTCGTCGGCCTGGGGCCAGAGAAGCGGGACACTTTGAAGGCCAAGGCGGAGCGCGCGGCCCAGGTCATGGCCGATTCCATGGCGGCGCACGCCGAGCGCGCGGCGCAGCAGCAAGCGCAGCAGCAGGGATCCAACAGGCCGCCGCAGCCCTGACGCGGGATTGGAACACTGGGGAGCCGCTATCGCCGTCGTCAGATCCAGCCAACCGCCGGAGCCATGACGCGGGGTTGAGCGGCGCTATCGGCGGCGTGTGGTGCGCCGCTTGCTCGAGGTGGCGAGCGTCAGCGGAGCGCCTCCCAGATCGCCGGATCCTCCGAGCCCAGCACCCATGCCGAGAACCCGCGCAGCCGGTACCTCGAAACTAGCTCCAGCTTTGACCGGAAGCTGCGCGCGTCCTCGAGGAACACCCACTCGAACGTACCGCCGCGCGCGTAGAAAGCGTAGGAGACCTGGTGCTCTTCGCTCCATTGGACGGAGGCGCCGTGTCGCTCGATCAGCCCCCGCGCCCAGTCGTAGCTAAGCTGCTCACTGTACGAGCGGGCCAGCTCCGGCGTGATGCGCTCCTCCTGCGATGTGTACCAGTGCTGTGAGCCCAGCGGGATGCCGAGCGAGAGCTTCTCGGGCGGCACGAAGCGCAGGAAATATTGGATGACCTCTTCGACCCAGGGTCGGCTGGCCTGTGGGCCGGGGGGCGTGCGCCGCGTGTGCTGCGAGTAAGTCATCACCGAGATGAAATCGCCCAACTCCGCCAGTGCCTTCAGGTCATAGCCACCACGCCAGCTCGTGAACAGCCACTTGTGGTACTCGCTCGGGCCGGCCAACTCGTCCGGCCGGTGCACTACGGCCACGCTGATCTTGAAGCCCGCCTTGTGCAGCGCCGCGGCGGCCTCGCGGTAGAAGCGGGTGAAGGCGTCGCGGTCGTCGAGGTGGAGGTTCTCGAAATCGATCTGGATGCCCAGCAGGGTGTGGCGCCGGCACAGCTCGACCAGGCTCTGGATCAGACGCGTGCGCGCGGGCTCACCCGCGAGCAGCGCATGCAGCTTCTGCTGGTCGAACCCGTCATTGATCACGAGCGGCATGAGTCCGACGCCGCGCGCCCTGGCCAGAGCAATGACCCGCGCGTCCAGCTCACCCCAGAGGATCCCGTCCTGGTCCACCTTGTACACGGAGGGCGCGAGGATGCCCATCTGGTCGATGTGCTGGACCAGGCTCTGGTAGCTTTCCGGCCGGTCCAGGTAGTAGAACAGCCGCTCGGCGCGCTGCGCCCGAGCGCCGCCGGCCGCCAGCAGCACAGCCAGCCCGGCCGCGCTGATCTGCATTAGCCGCTTCTGCATCCCGTCCCGTCTCCCCGCGACCCGGTGAAAAGCAGATGCGCGGACCGTGGCCCGCGCATCTCTTGCCTGCCCCGCGGTCGGGGTCGGGGCGCACCCGGCACGCCCGAACCTCTAGCAGCCGGCCGCCGGGTTGGTCTGGCATTCCTGCGTGGGCAGCGGCAGGAAGCCCGTGAAGGCCAGCGCATTGTTCACCGGCTGCGGCAGGCGCCGGAAGTCCTCCCAGCGCAGCCCCTGCGCGTACAGCTCGTAGCGCCGCTCGTA
>JACQVE010000334.1 GCA_016209965.1 Gemmatimonadota bacterium
GCGGATCTGTTCACAGACGGGCGCGAGGGATTCCTTGTGCCGGCCAGGGACGCGCTGGCGATTCGCGAGCGGATGGAATGGCTGCTGGACCACCCGCATGAGCGGGAGAACATGGGGAATGCCGCGCGTGCGCGCGTCGTCGCGCTGGGCGGCTGGCGAGGATACGGGGAGCGAGTGGAGCGGGTTTACCTCGAGTTGCTGGCGAGAGATTGATGGCAAGTAGTCGAGAGGCAGGAGCACGGCGCGTGGCGCTCGTGCGGCAGAACGGCCGGCTGCAGGAGAGCGTCCGCGCTGCGCTCGCGGAGTGCGGGATTCTGGCGCGCATTACGGCGGGCACGCGAGTGGCGCTCAAGCCGAACTTCACCTACCCCTACTACAAGCCGGGCGTCACCACCTCGCCGGCCGTGATCCGTGCGGCCGTCCAGGTCCTGAAGGAGTACACCGAGCACATAGCCATCGTCGAGGGCGATGGAGGCTCGTACCTGTGGAAAGCCGAGGAGGCCTTCGACGGCCATGGCATCCGCGAGCTGGAGGCCGAGTTCGGGGTGACGGCGGTCAACCTCATCCATGAGCCGGCGGAGTACATCAGCTTCCGGACGCGAGGCGGCGATTACCGGCTTCCCCTGCCGGCCCGGTTGCTGCACGAGACCGATCTCCTGATCTCGATGCCCGTGCCCAAGGTACACGCCATCACCCGGCTCACCCTCGGCTACAAGAATCAGTGGGGCTGCCTGGTCGAGCCGATGCGGCTGCGGCACCACCATGTTTTCAACGACGCCATCGTCGCCATCAACCGTGTGCTGAAGCCGGTTGTTCTGGCGGACGGCACCTATTTCCTGGACCGCAACGGCCCCATGGACGGCCAACCGGTGCGCATGGACCTGATCCTGGCGGCCACGGATCCCGGTGCTTTCGACCGCTACGTCTCCGAGCTCATGGGTATCTCCTGGCGCGCCATCCCTCACCTGCGCCGCGCCGCCGCGTTGGGCGATTTGCCGCGCGACCTTGCGGAAATCGAGTTCCGCGTGTCTCCGGCCGAGGCGCGGGCGCCAACGTTCCGGCTGCAGCGGACCTTGAAGAACTGGGTGGCCGTCGCAGGGTTCAACAGCCGGGTGCTGACCTGGCTGCTCTACGATTCCTGGTTGGGGCGCGTCGTGATCCACGGGCTGATGTACGCCGTCACTGGACCACCGCTCCAGGATCGGACGCCAGCCAGCCCGGGTCCCGCGCGGGCTCCGGTACCGCGCTGACAGGTGGCGGGGGCCGTGCACGGTCGCAACCCCTGGCAGCCGCTGCTTATCCTGCGTGGCTCGCGGTTCTTCCTCCCCTGGGCCTGGTCGTTGTCTGCTCTGCTGGGCGCTGCGCGGCTGCTGCCCGCCCAGGAGGCGGCCGCGCCGCCCGCCCCCTCCTCGCCAGGCGATTCCACGCGGCTCCTCGCACAGCCAGGCCGGAAGCAGGCTGCCGAGCTATTCCTCGGGCCTGCTGACCTGGGGCTGCTCCCCAACAAGCGCCGCAACCTCGCCGACCTCACCAGGTCGGTCGCCAGCGTGAACTCGTATCCCGAGCTCGGAGCGCCACACCTGGTCACCGGGTTTGGCGCCCGGCCGACGCGTACCTCGCTCACTCTGGATGCGCTGGGCGGCAATCTCCTGTATTTCGGCGAGGCCGCGGGCTCGTGGCTGCTTCCGTACAACGTATCCCTGGTCGCACTGGATAGGGTGGATCTGGATCTGACCGGCTTCGAGGTCGAGCGTGCGGGGGCAGGGCCAGCCATTCGCCTGGCCAGCATCGGCGGGGAGCCGCGACCGCGAGCCGTGTTCCTCATGCAGCGCGACGAGGCGCTGACCGCGGCGGACTTCCGGGAAGCTGAGATGGGCGATTTCCGCGTCGATCAATTCGGTCTGGCGCTCGGCGGCCGGCTCTTAACGGACCGCATCCGCTACGCCCTGGTGCTGGATCGTATGAAGGGGAAGCGCCAGACGGGATTTAGCTCTCCGGATACCGCGCTCTTGCCGAAGTTTGATGTGGTGCGCTTCGAGCAGATCCTGAAAAACAACTATGACATGCAGGAGCACGTTAATCTGACGCTCAACGACGCGGGTCGACCGGACGGCTTTGTGCGCACCGACCGCGACCTGGATCACCGTGCGTCTTTCGGGCGGCTGGATTGGTCCATCGCGTCCGGCCACCGGCTGAGCCTGCTGACCAGCGTGCTCCGCTTCGAGGAGGGCAACCGTGACGTGAACGCGGGTGAGGCGCTGACGCACGCGGGCGTGTGGGGGAACCGCGTGGTGTCGGTGGGTGGGGTCCTCGAGTCCAGGCTGGGCGCGCGAGTGCGCAACACGCTCCGGCTGCAGTGGGCGGGCGAGGAGCACTTCCGCCGGCCGACCAGGGAGGCCGGTTTCATCCCGGCGCTGACGGTGTTTCTGGTTGACAGCCTGCCGCTGAGCTTCGGCGCCGACCAGGAGCTCTTCCGCTACGCGTTCGAGGAGACCCGGCTGGAGGCGGCCGACGCCGTCACGTTTACCCTGGGGCGCCACGGAATGAAGGTGGGCACGGGAAACGTCCTGTGGCACGTGGATCATCAGTTCTGGCCTGGTGGTGCGGGCGTGTACACGTACCGCGGCCTGAACGACCTGGAACAGGGGCGCGTCCACGAGTACGAGCGCCTGGCCCGGCCGTGCGCGGTGCCGCTAGAGAAGAACTACCATGGCGACCTCGCTCTCTGCCGGGAGTACGACGTGCCGGGCGCCGATTTCGGCGGCCTTGATTGGGCCTTGTTCGCCCAGGACGAGTGGCGAATCAGCGACGAGTTCAGGCTGACAGGTGGAGTGCGCTGGCAGGGCACGAGCTACCAGGGGCGCCCGGCCGAGAAGCCGGATCTCGAGCGCGTGTTCGGGATCCAGACAGACATGCTGCCCAGGCTGAGTGGATTATCACCGCGACTCTCCTTCCTCTACGACCGCGGCGGGGAGCAGCGGCAGGTTGTACGCGGCGGCGTCGGCATTTTCCACGACCGCGTCCCCGCCTTCCTGGCCGGGAATGTATTCCTGAGCGAGCGGCCGCTCCGCCTCGTCCAGTGCTTTGGTCAGGCTGCGCCGCGCTACCACACGGGCGAGGTCCTGGGGCGACCTCCTTTTGGCGGCGCGCGGGGCCAGAACAACCCTATGGCCTGCGCCGATGGCACAGTCAGTGACATCCCGCCGGACCACACCGTCTTCGGCAAGGACTTCAGGCTGCCACGCACGTTGCGCGGGCACCTGGGGCTGGAGCGGGCGCTGGGCGCCTCGACTCGCCTGGGCCTGGATGTGGTGTACGGCCGGACGACGAACGATTACACGGTTGCTGACCTGAACCTGGGGCCGATCCGCTACCGCATCCCTGCGGAGAACGACCGGCCCACCTTCGCACCGCTGGACACGGCGGGGCTCGAGCCGGGGACCCGCGTTCGCGTCTACGAGCCCATCCATCCCGCCGGCGGCTGGCAGTACCGGCACCAGCAGTTCGGCCACGTCTTCGCCAACGTGTCCACGGGCCAGGCGGAGTCGCGGGTGCTGCTGCTGGAGCTCGAGCAGAAGCTGGGCAGGAATGCGGCGGTCGACGTCGGCTATGCCTGGACCCGCGTTTACGACAACTCCTCCTTCTCCTGCTGCACCTCGCTGGAGGGTTTCGCCGGGAGCGGGGTCTGGCCTCGCGTGGCTGGCTCGGGGCACAAGGATCCCCTGAATCTGCCCTACGAAGGCGATCTTTTGCCCCGCCTGCCCACGGCAGGGAACCCTAACTTCCTGGGCGGCCCCGGCGACGAGGAGGAGGGAACATGGGCGCCATCCTCCTTCGAGCGGCGGCATGTGGTGGCTGCCCGCTTCATGGCGCGCCTGCCCTGGCAGCTCCGGCTCGCCGGGGTATGGCGCTCGCAGTCCGGGCTCCCCTGGACGCCGGTCGCCTTCGGTGACCTGAACAACGACGGCATGGTACTCAACGACCGGGCCATGATCAGCACCGATTTGCTTTTCTGGCGGCCCGACGACCCAGACCGCCTGGCGGCGGCTCTGGACGGGCACAAATGCTTGCGTGACCAGTTGGGGCGCATCGCGCGCCGCAACAGTTGCCGGAACCCGTGGTGGCATTCCCTCGATTTGCGCCTCTCGAAAGTCGTGCCCGCGGGCAGCGACCACGCGCTGGAGGTGACGATCGACCTGTTCAACGTGCTCCATGGGCTGAACCGCGGCTGGGGACGCTACCTGCAGGTGCGCCCCAGGGAGCAGATCCTGCTCAAGGCAATAGGGTTCGACGAGGCGGCCGAGAAGACGATCTACGGCGTCAACTATTACCCGCAGCGGCCGCCCGGGCAGCGCGGCTTCGGCGACCTCTCGCCCGTGGCCGGCGACGACGCCTACCAGTTCCAGGCGCAGATCGGGGTGAGTTTTTACTTTTAGGTTTGGGCTTAAGGGCGCGAGCTTCGCGGGCGTCAATTTCCGCAGGCCGGAGGCGGCTGAGCGCGAGGAAGGGCTTGGGTGGCCTCGCCGCGTGGTCTGCCCTGAGCTGGCCGCAGGCCGCGGCTATGTCCTGGCCGCGCGGGCCGCGCACAGTTGCGCGAACCGCCCGCGCCTCCAGCAGCCTCGCGAACGCCTGCAGCCGCGCGGGCGGGCTGGGCCGCCAATCGGGGCCCGGGATGGGGTTATAGGGGATCAGGTTCACGTGCGCCCGGAGCTCGAGGGCCAGCTCCGCCAGCTCGAGGGCCAGAGCATCCCCGTCGTTCAGGCCGTCGATCATGACATACTCGAAGGTGATGCGCCGGCCGCCCGCCACCTCGAAGCGGCGCAGCGCCGCCAGCAACTCGGGCAGCGGATACTTCTTTTCGACGGGAACGAGCTGCTGGCGCAGCTCGTGGTTGGGCGCATGCAGCGACACCGCCAGCCTGAACTGCTCGGGGCGCGCGGCCAGTTCGAGGATGCCGGGCACGATGCCGACGGTGGAGACAGTGATGCGCCGAGCGCCCACGCCGTAAGCTTGATTGAGCAGGGAAAGCGCGGGCATCACCCCCGCGCGGTTCAGCAGCGGCTCGCCCATGCCCATGAACACCACGTGTGTGATCTCGCCCAGCGCGTAGTCCCGCGCCCAGCGCCGAGTGCCCCGGAACTGCGCCACAATCTCGGCCGCGCTCAACTGCCGCCGGTACCCTGACCAGCCGGTGGCACAAAACACACACGCCATGGCGCAGCCCGCCTGCGACGAAATACACAAAGTCAGGCGGTGCGGCGCAGGGATCAAGACCGACTCGAGCAGCTCACCGTCATACATGCTCCACAGGTGCTTCACGGTCCCGTCCGCCGAGCGCGCGGCGTGCACCAGGGTCGGCGCCGTCAGGGAAAAGCTGGCGGCCAGCGCGTCCCGCTCCGCTGAGGGCAGGTCTGTCATCTCCTGGAAGCTCTGCGCGTCGCGGGCGTAGAGCCAGGCCAGCGCCTGTTCGATCCGGTAGCGGGGCTGGCGCCGCGCGGCGAAATGCTGGACGAGGCGGTCGCGGGCCTCGTCGCGGTCCGAGCCAATCAACTCCAATGTATTGGACTCCAGCAGTTTAGGCATAAGCACCGGACAAGTCACTTAAAAGCTGGCCTGGAAGCGGAAGGTATACCCCGCACCGAAGTCATTGGCCAACTCCTCGCGCACCACGCCCAGCAGGTAACGACCGAGCCGGAGGCTACCGGAGAGCACGGGCTGCCAGGCGGTGAAGCCGGGGCCGGGCTGTGCATCCAGGCCGGCGGCCACTTCGAGCCGCTGCCCCCAGGCCGTGGCGAGGGCGAAGCGGTGCTCGGGGCGTGTGGGCCAGCGCTGGCCGGCGATGCCGTAGCTTAGCTGCAGGTTCCAGGGCAGGTCAGGGGCGGGTCGCAGAGCGGCGCTGGCGCCCAGGCGCCATTCGGCGCCGCCATGGCCGAGCAGCAGGGCGCCGCCGATCTCCGGGTCGAAGGGCAGGCTTGCCCGATAGATGAGTCCGGCGCCGAGAAGGGCGCGGGCCTGGCGTCCGGGGCCGTGGTTGGTCCAGGTGTATCGGAAGCTGATGCCCGCGGCCAGGCCGTCCGGCAGTGTACTGGCCGCGCTGAGCGTGATCAGCTCCTGGGCGAAGTCAATGGCGGGGTCGAGCGAGTCGGCCATGGGCGTGGTGGTGGTCCGGACGATGCCCTCGATCTGCAGGTGCTGGTAGCCCAGGGCGAGTGCCCATGGGGTGCGGGGCTGCCAGGCGACCGCCAGTGCCACGCCGCCGAGGCCGGTGGCATCAGGCCCCTCAATGTCCGCGACCAGCGCTTCCAGCCGGCCGTCCAGGGCGGTGATGGCGGCGGGGTTCCAAAACGCTGCGGCCGCGCCCGGCAGCACTGCTTCCGCGATGCTGCTGGTCCGGGCAGGCCAATCGAGCACCAGTTGCGCGCCTGCTGGGCGGGCCAGGCCGAGGAGGGCGAGAAGCCCGCCCACGGCGGCAGCCCGCGAGCGAGGATTCATCTGACTTCCAGTCTACCTTCCCGCATGTGTTCCCGCATACCCTGCCGTTCTCCTTCCCCCGTACCTTACCCGCCTTCTCCGCTTGTGTCTCCCGCCATGCCTTCTCGGGTTCCCTGGCTTCCCTGGCTTCCCTGAACCAACTTGATGGCCTTCGGGCCGCGGTGTAACTTAACGAGCTTTGGCACCCGGCGAAAAGCCTGCTCCGGACCAGGATTGAGGCGCGCTTGCTGCTGACCGACCTGCTGACGCCTGAGCGCATCAGGATTCCGCTCCAGGCCACTACCAAGGACGAGTTGCTCCGCGAACTGGTCGAGGTTGTCACGCGTGGGGATGGCGTAGACGATGCGGAGGACGTACTTCGTGCGGTGCGCGAGCGGGAGGCGGTGCTCTCGACCGGGATCGGGAGCGGCGTGGCGATCCCGCATGGCAAGTCGGCGTTCCTTCCAGACCTGCGCCTGGCGGCAGGGCGCACGGCTGTGCCCGTAGATTTTGGTGCGCTGGATGGCCAGCCGGTGCGCCTGTTCTTCCTGCTGGTCGGTCCGGAGCACGCAGCCGGCCCGCACATCAAGGCGCTGAGCCGTATTTCCCGTCTGGTGCGCGACGAGGCTGTGCGCCGCGACCTGATTGCGGCGGCCGATGCACAGGCCTTTTACCGCGCCCTGCAGCAAGCAGAAGGCAGTTGAGGAGCCGCTTGCTGGCTTATGCACCCGCCGCGGTCTGGGCGGCGTTTCTACTTCTTCTGGGCAGCCGGCCGGACTTGCCCGCCGTCGCCTCGCCCTTCCCGCTGGACAAGCTGGCGCACCTCCTGCTTTACGGCCTGCTCGGTCTGCTGGCTGGCCTCGGCTGGCGCGCAGCAGGGCGGCGACCGGCGTGGGTCTGGCCTCTCATGGGGGCGCTGCTCGTGGGAATCCTGGATGAA
>JACQVE010000335.1 GCA_016209965.1 Gemmatimonadota bacterium
GACCAGCACTCAGGGCGTGGTGCCGGTCCCGACCGTGTTCGAGCTGGCCAAGCAAGCGGGGTTCGGCACGGCTGCATTCTTCAGCAAGTCCAAGTTCCGCCACCTCGAGCGGCCGGGCTCACTGGATCACGCCCAGTCGCCGGACGGCTCGGAGCACTGGCTGGCGACCCGCACGGTGGCCGACGCCAGCGACTACCTCAAGCATCGCCGGCCGGGGCTGCTGTTCGTGCACATTGCGGAGCCGGACTACGCCGGGCACGCCCTGGGGTGGATGAGCTTCCTCTATGGCTGGGCCGTGAGGCGGGCGGATGGCGCCGTTGCCCAGGTCCTGGCGGCCGCGGATCAGGCTTTCGGATCCGGCCAGTACACCGTGATCGTGACCTCCGACCATGGAGGGCATGACCGCGAGCACGGCAGCCGCGAGCCGCGGGATATGACCATTCCCTGGATCATCTGGGGCCAGGGCGTGCTGCAGGGGCAGCAGCTTCCGGCAGGCATCCGCACCATGGATACCGCCGCCACCGTGTTGTGGCTGCTGGGCATCCCCGTGCCCGACTGGTGGGTCGGCGCCCCCGTGCCGGGCGCGTTCACGCGCGCGGCTCAGGTGGCGGCGGCCGGGGCGCAGCCGGTGAAGCAGGGGCTGGCCGGCTCGGCCAGCCCCTGAGCGCCTAGCGGAACCGGAGGATCGAGAGCTGCGCCCGGGCGTCCGCGGGGAAGGCGGCGCCACGTGTCCCGGCCAGATTCAGGTTCAGGGGGCTCGGGTTCGGCGTCGTCGCGCGCAGGATCACGTACTGCGGACTCGATGCGGGCAGCGTGTCCGTCACCGTCACGTCCTGAAATCCGTGCTCGGCCGGCTTCAGCGGGAATCCCCCCGAGAACTGCCCGAGCACGCGTCGCACATTGAGATTGGGGAAGGTGAAACGCGCCTCGAGGGCGGCCCCCTGCAGCTCGGGCGCGTCGTCGGCCCAGACCGCAATCGCCCAGTCTCCCAGCAGCACGTTCCACGCGCGGCCCGTCTCGACACTCACGTTGTCGGTACTCGAGCGCGTGGTCTGCGTCAGGCGCCGCAGCAGATCATTCCCGCCGAAATGGCCCGTCGCGTACTTTAGCAACAGCCAGACGGCGCCCCGCTCCTCGAGCGTCCCGGGCGAACGGGCGGTGACCAGGCTGGACTTGGTGGGGTCGCCGAGGTAGCGGACGGCGCGCAGGAAGTTGGGGACCTTGAAGTTCACCGCATTGGGGGTGTCGGCGCGTTCGAGGAAGACGTCGCCCACCACGTCTTCGGCCGAGTGTGCCAGCGCCTCGGAGAGCCAGAGCGACTCCTGCGCAGCGTTCCGCAGTCGCACGCGCTGGTTGAAGTGGATCATGTGCTGCAGCTCGTGGGCGAGCACGGCGGGGACGACCTCGAGCACGCGCTGCGTGGTGCGCGCGTCGCTGAACTGGGCCTGGGGGTCCGGCACTACACTGTAGAACATCTCGGCGCGGTTGCTGCCGGAGCCGGTGCTCAAGTCGAAGCCGAAGAAGAAGCCGGCCACGAAGCCGCTCGAGCCGCGCGGCGTCAGCTCGTTCACGACGGGCGTGAACAGGATGATGACCTGGCCGTTCTGGTCGATGTCCGACGGCTCGCCATAGACCGCGACGTCCGTCTTGTAGATGGGGTCATCGAAGAGCTGGCCGAAGCGCTGGAAGTCCGCGAACTGGAAGCCACCCGCCGGCGCGTTCAGGTCCTGGTAAAGGATGGCCCGCGCGCTCACGAACTTCACTTCCGCCGTGACATCGACGAATTTTTCTTCCTTGTTGAACACGCTGAACTGGCGGCGGTCCCCGATCTGCGGCGGGGCGAGGGCTGCGCCCGGCCGGGCCGCCGCCGGCTCGGGCCGGACCAGATCCTGAGGGCGGAGGCGCCGCTCCCGCTCCCGGATGCGCGCTTCCCAGGCCAGTGCGGCCGGGCCTGAGGCGGCCAGCTGGAGGGCGGCGAGCGGCGCCGCGGGACCCGCCGGCGGGGCTGTGGGCTGTCCGGCCAGGGCCAGCAGTTGGAAGGGCATGCTGGTGCCGAACAAGGTGCTGGCATTCCCCGTAACCACCAGGAAGGACAGGTTCGCCTGCCCGCCGGGCAGGCGGACGCAGGCCAGCTCGGCTGCGTCGGAGAAGGTGCGGCCCTGTCCCACGGCCAGTTGCAGCGTGGGACCCGCACTGCTAGTCACCTCGAAGCTCACCGGGCCACTCGCCACGGCCCCGAGCTGCACGGTAACGGAAACGGTGCGAGCGGGGACGCACATGGGTACGGCCACGACGAGCTGGGTGGAAGTGGCACTGACCACGGCCCCCCGCATGCCGCCGAACAGCACGGTATTGTCACCGGCCGTCGCACTGAAGTCACGACCCGTTATGCGCACCGTGTCGCCCGCCGCGGCGCGCGCCGGGCTGATCGAGGTGATGGCCGGGGTGGAGACCGCCCGCAGTTGAAACACGGCCGGCTCCCCGACCAGTGTGCGCACCGTCGCCTCGACCTGGACCGCGCCCGTGTCCGGACCCAGACGCAGGCGAGTGCTGGCGATCCCCAGGGAATCCGTCATGGAAGAATCGGGGCTCACGCTCGCGCCCCGGCCCACGACCACACGCCAGAGTACCGCAACCCGCCCGGCCGGCTCGCTGCTGCGCGTGTCCCTTACCAGAACCTGGAGCGGATCCGCCAACTCGGCCCCCGCCGCCCCGAACTGCCGGTCTCCACCATGGATGGCAACGGCATGCCGGGTAGCCGGCGGCTCCATCCCGCCATTGCCGTCACATGCCGCGCCCAGACCAAGCAGCAACCACAGGCGACCTTTCGCCACCCGCACTCCGCTCATCCCGTTCCTTTCTCGCCGGGCGCGCAACGGACGCGGGAACCGAACATCCGGCGGCGCAGGCTGCGAACAAGATGCGCCGGCAGCGGCAGCGGCGAAAGACTGTCGAATGGACGAGAGAGGAGGTGGCAAGGTCACTACAAGACGCGCGGCGGCGCGGGCGCGAGACACAGCAGCATCAGCCTGCGAGAGGTGCGCAGCATCAGCATCGGCGGCTCGAGGGAAAAGGATCTAGTTCCGGTGGGTTTCGAAACATAGCCCGCGCCGCGGAGCCCGTCAACCGCAGCTTGCGCCCCTGCACGGCGGGGTCTAGCTTGGCGGGGTTTTTCGCCGTGGCGGCGCAGCTTTAGGGCGTGGCGGCGGGTGTTTTCTGGCCACTCTGGGGCAGGTTCTGGAGCGCATGGGCAGGCGTGCCTGGTGGTTGGTTTATGGAATGCTGCTGGGTCCGGCAGCGGGTCCAGCGGCGGGGCAGGCGATCGGGTCGTCGTACCGGTTTGTGGAGGAAGGGCAGGCTGCGAGTGTGTACGTTGGCTACGTGGCGACGGATCGCGGTGTGCTGGATCTGGGGCCGGAGTCCGGGTGGCTGGCAGGTGTACGCTACGGCATCCGGTTGAGCGGGCCGTTTGTGCTGGAGGCTGGCGCGGGTTTTTTCCCAAGCGTGCGGGCGATCTGGCGGGCGGACACGACGGCGACGGACACGACGCGGCGTCAGGTAGGGGAAACGGATCTTACGCTGGGGCTAGCGACCGCGAGTTTACGATTCGACGTGACGGGTCCACGTACGTATCGCGGGCTTCTGCCCTATATCCTGTTCAGTGCGGGTGCGGCGTTCGAGCTGGGCCGGGACGAGCAGGCGGACCAGGCTGTGCCAGCGGAGGCGCGGTTCCGATTCGGCACGACTTTCGCCGGTCAGGTGGGTGTGGGGTTGGAGCTGTTTGCGACGCGGCGGTTGGCGGTCCACGTGGACTTGCGGGACATGTTCTGGGAGCTGGAGGCGCCGGCGGGCTTTGTCACGGCCACTGGCAGAGTGCCGCAGCAGGAGTGGGTGCAGAATTTCGTGCTGACGGCGGGTCTCAGCTACCGGTTCTGAGGGGCGGGAGGAGGCACAGGATGCGGCAGGACTTCGAGGACCTGTACGACCTTGGCGATCTGGGCGACGGCGAAATTGCGGCGCTGATCCGCCAGGAGCTGGAGGAATATCCCGATCTTGACCCGGACCGGGTTTCCCTCGAGGTGCAGGGTGGGTTTATCCGGTTGACGGGCCGGGTCGGCACGGAGCAGGAGCTGCAGCAGATCGAGCATGTGCTGACGGACGTATTGGGCATTGGCTCGTACTCGAACGAGCTGGTGGTCGACGAGCTGGTGCGGGGCGAATACGGCGAGGCGGTGGCGGAGGACGTGGAAATTGAAGCGCAAACGGGGGAGCCGGCGGATCGCACTCAGGACACGGCGGAGCATCTGCTGGAGAACCTGAGTGCGGAGATGTACGGCGCGCGCGACCTGCGCCAGGCGATCGAGGCCGGGGAGGCGTACAACCCCCCGGATCAGCCGATGCAGCAAGGAAGCTGGTCGGAAGAAGACCATTGAGGGCCAGCGCGCCGGCTCGGGCGCGCGGGTGCTTCTCTCGTCATTCTCATCTAAGCCTATCGATACATGGGGGGCTGGCCGGGGCGTTGGCACGGCGGGCTGGCCGTGCTGGTGGCCGGTTGGGCGGCAGCCTGCAGTGGTGGTGCGTCCAGGGACCGGTCACCGGTGGTGCTGGCCGCCACCACGACGGTGGAGGATTCAGGGCTGCTGCCGGTGCTGCTCGAAGCATTCGAGCGCGCCTACCCGGCGTACCGCATTCGGGCGGTTACAGTGGGAACCGGGCAGGCGCTGGCGCTGGCGCGCAGGGGCGATGTGGACGTGGTGTTCAGCCACGACCCCCGGGCCGAGTCGCTGTTCGTTGCGGCCGGGCACGGCGCATACCGGCGCGAGGTGATGCGCAGTCGTTTCCTGATCGCCGGCCCGGCCTCGGATCCCGCCGGCATCCGGGGGCTCGAGGACGCCGCCGGCGCCTTGCAGCGGATCGCGGCGGCAGGCGCCCCGTTCGTGAGCCGGGCGGATGACTCGGGCACGAACCGCAAGGAACTCGAGTTGTGGCGGGCGGGCGGCGCTGCTGGCCCGACGGGCGCAGGGAACGGCGGGCGCGGCGACTGGTACCTCGAGGCTGGCGCAGGGATGGCAGAGGCGCTGGACCTGGCGAACCAGCGTGGCGCGTACATCCTGACGGAGGCAGCCACGTATCTAACGGTGCAGGCTCGCCTGGAGCTGGTCGTGCTGGTGCGGGATGACGCTCGCCTGCTGAACCGGTACGGCGTGACGCGGGTCAGGCAGGCAGCCCATGGCGCGGGCGCCGATGCCCTGGCGGCCTGGCTGGTGTCGGACGTGGCGCAGCAGTTGATCGGCCGGTTCGGCGCGGATCGTTTCGGCGCGCCCCTCTTCTCGCCTGCTGCGGTTCGCTGATCCGCGAGCTGGGATGGACCTCTTTCTGGAAGCGAGCCGCGAGGCCGTACGCCTGATCCTTGGCGCCGAGCGTCAGGTGTGGGAGATCCTGCTGCTCTCGCTGCGCGTCTCGGGCACGGCCGTGCTGCTGGGTGTGCTGCTCGGGCTGCCGGCAGGAGTTGCCGTGGGGCTCGGGCGGTTCCCCGGCCGGCAGGCGGTGGTCGCGCTGATCCACACGGGATTCGCGCTACCCCCCGTCGTCGTCGGACTCTTCGTCTACATGCTGCTCTCGCGGCAGGGTCCGGCCGGACAGCTCGAGCTGCTCTTCACACCGGCCGCCATGATCCTGGCGCAGGCGCTACTGGCCGCGCCCTACGTGGCCGGAATCACGCTGGCGGCGGTGCAGGCGGTGCCGCCGGACGTGCGGCTGCAGGCGCGCGCCCTGGGCGCCGGCCCCGGCCGCGCTCTCTGGGCCCACCTGCGCGAGGCGCGGCTGGGGCTGGGCGCCGCCATTGTCGCCGGCTTCGGCGCAGTGATCTCCGAGGTCGGCGCGGTGATGATGGTGGGCGGCAACATCATGGGCGAGACGCGAGTCATGACCACCGCCATCATGCTCGAGACGCGGCGCGGTAATTTCGGCACCGCGCTGGCCCTCGGATTGATCCTGCTCACGCTCGCGTTCGCGGTGAACCTGATCCTCACCCGGTTCCAGCAGGGGCAATGGTCCAGCGTACGCCCGCCCGCGGCGGTGGAGCGCCCATGGGCGTGACCTCGCTCCTGGCCGCGCGCGGGCTCGAGCGGCGCTACAGTGGACGGCTGGTCGTGCAGGTGACGGAGCTCGACCTCGCGGCGGGCGAGGTGCTGGCGATCCTGGGACCGAACGGCGCCGGCAAGTCGACGCTCTTCCGCCTGCTACTCCTGCTCGAACGAGCCGATGCGGGCGTAATCTTGTTCGCCGGCCGGGAGGTGCGGCCGGGCGATGCGCAGGCCCTGCGGCGTATGGCCGGCGTGTTCCAGCGGCCCCACCTCTTTGCCGGCACCGTGGCTTCCAACGTGGAATTCGGCTTGGGCGGCCGCGGCCTGCCGCGCACGCAGCGGCGTCAGCGAACAGCCCGGGCGCTGGAGTGGCTGGGGCTTTCTGCACTGGCGGCGAGTCCGGTGCAGTCGCTCTCGGGCGGCGAGGCGCAGCGGGTGGCGCTGGCACGAGCGCTGGTGCTCGAGCCGGAGATCCTGATGCTGGACGAGCCGACAGCCAACCTGGACGTGACCACGCGCCGCCGGTTCCGTGAAGATCTCGAGCGGCTCACCCGCGCACACGCAGGGGCCGCTCTGCTGATCACGCACGACCCGACGGATGCCTTTGCACTGGCGGATCGCATTGCAGTCATGGATGGCGGCCGCATCGTGCAGGTGGGCTCACCAGAGGAGCTCGTGCTGAACCCGGCCACCCCCTTTGTCGCCGCCTTCACAGGCGCAGAGCTGCTCCTGGACGGCGTGGTAAGGGAGCGTGAAGAGGGCCTGGTCACCGTCCAGGTGGGCGGCGCTCGGCTGCTGGCCACGGCGGCAGCGGGCGAGTCAGAGTTGTTGGCCGCCGGCTCGCCCGTCCATGTCGCCTACCGACCCGAGGATGTGCTGCTGGCGCGCACGGAGCCCGTGCCGGAAACCAGCGCCCGGAACCGGTTCACGCTGCAGGTCGCGGCCACCGCTCCCGCCGGCGCACTGGTTCGCGCGCGGCTGGAGGGCGAGCTGCGCCTCGCCGCGCTGCTCACGCGCCGCAGCGCCGAGAGCCTCGGGCTGGCGCCGGGCGTCGCGGTCAGCGTTCAGCTCAAGGCCACGGCGCTGCGCGCCTTCCCAGCCGCAGGCCGCCGGGCTTCAGGGGCTTAGTGGTCGAGTTCGTAAGTACGGCCACGCGAATGCGGCCGTATTTGCGGATTCGACCACTTAGTGGCCGCCCGACGTTTGGGGCAGGTCCATGTCCTCGGCGGGCACGTCCGTGCGCACCGTCAGGTTGTTGATCACGCCGCCGACTCCGGGGCTCTCCCAGGCGTGATCCCAAGCGTAGCGCGCCTCCATGAAATCCCGGACGTCCCCGGTGAGCGTGACGACGCCCTCATCAACATCGACGCGGATCCGTTCCGGATCGATCCAGGTGTCCTGGAATAGGTTCTCGCAGACCGCGTCACAGATCTCGGCATCGGTCAGTGCCAGCTCGCTGGGCGGGCGGCCCGCTTTCTACGCCCCCCGCAGTGCACGTATTATCCCCTCGAGAATTCGGAGCTCGTCACAACAGTTGTGACGCTCAGGTTGGGGTGACAGCACCTTCTGCGTGGCCGACTAGCAGTGCATGCTGTGGAAGAAGTCCCATTCTGGATCGAGGTGAACGGCGCGCGCGTCCGCACCTGGACGTGCACACCGGACCGGCTGGAAGCGCTGGCTGCCGGCCGGCTGCTGGCCGACGGCTTCCTCTGCGGCCGGGACGAGATTCAGGCGCTCGAAGTGGTAGGCAATGCCGGCGCCGGTTTCGGCGCGCGGGTGCGCCTGGACCCGGCATGCGTAGAGCGGGCCCTGGCCGAGCGCCGACACCGCAAGGAGCACGGTTGCGGCCTGCTGCACTACGTCGCTTGCGCGCCCGGCCTGATCCAGCGGCCCGGGGCGGCGGCCGTGGCGCCGCCGCCCGAGGCCTTTACCGGCCTGTTTCGCGCCCTGTTTGCGCGAGCGGAGCGCTACCGCGAGGCAGGCGGCATGCATTCCGCGGCCCTGAGTGATGGCGTGCGGCTGCTCTTCCAGGTGGAGGATGTAGGCCGGCACAACGCCGTGGACAAAGCGATCGGCGCGGCGCTGCTGGCGGGGGAAAGGCTGGAGCGGCTGGGTCTGGTGCTGACGGCGCGGGTCAGCGCCGCCATAGCGCTGAAGGGAGGGCGGGCCGGCCTGGCCTGGATCGCCAGCCGGTCGGTGCCCACCACGCTCGCCCTGCGCATCGCGGGCGTGGCCGGCCTGCCTGTTGTCTCGCGGGCGGCGGGGAAGGATGCTCAGGTGCATCTGCCCCGGTTGGCCGTGCCGTCGAAACTCGAGGGACCATGACGCAGCGGCCCGCTTTCGGCGCGATCCTGGCCGGCGGCCTCAACCGGCGTTACGGCAGTCCCAAGGCGCTGGCGCGGCTGGGCGACGATCGCATCATCGACCGCGTGCAAAGGGCGCTGCGCGGCGTGACACCCGATGTGGTGCTCATTGCCAATGAGCCCCAGGTCTATGCCGCGCTGGGTTTACCCATGCGGCCGGACACGCGGCCCGCGCTGGGTGCGCTGGGCGGGATCTACAGCGCCCTCCGCTGGGCGCGGGAGGAGCGGCGGCCAGGAGTGCTGGCCGTGGCCTGCGACATGCCGTTCCTGGAGTCTGCCCTGCTGGCGCGGCTGCTCGAGCTGGGCGGCGCGGCCCCGCTCGCCCGGGCGGCTGCGCCCCCCGGCTTGCCTGCGGCCCCCGTCCCGCCCTCAGCCGCGGGGACGGGGCGTGGGGACGCGCCAGCGCTGCCGGACCTGGCCGCGCCGGAAAGCGGCAGCCGGCGCGGCCTCGAGCCGCTCTGCGCGTACTACGCCGTGAGCTGCATCCCGGCGATCGAGGCGGAGATAGACCGGGGCGAGCGCCATATCGTCGGGTTCTACAAAGACGTACGCGTAGCCACCTTGCCTCTTGCTGAAGTGCAGCAGTTCGGCGACCCCGGGGTACTTTTCCTGAACGTGAACACGCCGGAAGAGCGCGAACGTGCGGAGCGCATCGCGGCGAGCAGGCGGCAGCCGCCGGCAGGGGTCAGCAGCGGTGGCTGAGCGCCGCCCGCCGCCGGCCGACTGGTTGTCCCTGGCAGCCGCACAGGAGCATATCCTGCTCGCCGTTAAGCCGCTGCCGCTCGAGCGGGTGTCGCTGCTGGAGGCCTCGGGCCGCGTACTGGCCGAGGAGATCCACTCCCCCATTGACCAGCCGCCATGGGACAACAGCGCCATGGACGGCTTTGCCGTGCGGGCTGCGGATGTACGCGGCGCGAGCCGGGAGCAGCCGGTCGAGCTCGAGCTGCTGGAGGAAGTGCCCGCCGGCGGGTTTGCTACCCGCAGCGTAGGGCCGGGGCAGGCCATCAAGATCATGACCGGCGCGCCCCTGCCGGCTGGTGCGGACTGCGTCGTGCGCCTCGAGCACACGGACGCCTGGGACGGCGGGCAGGCGGCCGGGAAGGTGGCCGTCTTCTCCGATTCGGATGCCGGGCGCAACGTCCGCCGCCGGGGCGAAGATCTGCGCGCCGGGGCGGCAGTGCTCGAGCCCGGGCGACTGCTCCGTCCTGCCGAGCTGGGCGTGCTGGCCAGCCTGGGCCGGGCAATGATCCGGGTCCACCGGAAACCCCGGGTCGCCATCCTGTCCAACGGGAACGAGCTGGCTGAGCTGGACGAGTTCCACGAGGTGCTGGCCGGCCGCAAAATCGTGAACTCGAACTCCTACGCGCTCGCCGCCGCCGTGCTGGCCACGGGCTGCCAGCCTCTGCTGCTGGGCACGGCGCGGGACGATGAAGCGAGCCTGCGGGCGCATCTCGAGGGCGGACTGGATGCGGACGTGCTGGTCACGACTGCCGGCGCGAGTGTGGGCGAGCACGACCTGGTCAAGGAAGTGCTCCTCGGGCTGGGACTCGAGCTGGACTTCTGGCGCGTCCGCATCCGGCCGGGCAGCCCCTTCTCCTTCGGCCGGCTCGGCCGGCTGGCTGTATTCGGCCTGCCCGGCAACCCGGTCTCTGCGCTGGTCACCTTCGAGGTCCTGGTTCGGCCCGCGCTGCGGCGTATGCTCGGCCGGCGCGCGGTGCACAACCGAACCCTGGCGGTCCGGGCAGCAGAGCGCATCACATCCCGGCCAGGGCTCACGCGCTTCCTGCGGGCGACGCTCGAGCAGGACGAAGCGGGCGGCTGGCGCGCACGGCTGACCGGCCCGCAGGGGTCCGGCATGCTGAGCTCGATGGCGCAGGCGGACGCGCTGCTCGTGCTGCCGGAGGATGTCGAGGTCGTGGAGGCGGGCGCTGCGCTCGTGGCCATGCCGCTTGCCCCCTCCGATGACGCGCAGGCGCAGCCGGGCCTCCCCACGGCGGCGGCCACCTTCAGCCCGCCCGCCCCCTCGGAATAGCATGCCTCGCGACACTCGAGCAGAAGCATCATGACCGGCAGCAACGATGCAGCAGGCGGGATCACGCCCGCTCACTACCAACCGGAGCTGCCGGTCCAGGATCTCATCCGATCGCAGCCGCCGGGCGGCGAGAGCTTGGAGATGGATGTGGTCTTCGTGGGTGCGGGCCCGGCCGGCCTGGCGGGCGCCATCGAGCTGGCACGGCTGGCGCGCCAGGACGCAGACGCGGGCGGCGCGCTGGGGGAGCTCAGCATTGCGGTCCTCGAGAAGTCCGGCAGCCTGGGCGAACACTGCCTTTCCGGCGCGGTTGTGAACCCGAGCGCGCTACGCGCACTTTTCCCGCAGCTCGAGGACCGGGATCTCCCCTTCCGCGCTCCGGTGGCAGGCGAGCGGGTGTACTTCCTGACAGCCGGGAAAGCCTTCCGCCTGCCGATTCCGCCCACCATGCGCAATCACGGCTTCTATGTCGCCTCCATCTGTGAAATCGTGCGCTGGCTGGGCGAGCGGGCGGAGGCGCTGGGGGTGAACATATTCACTGGCTTCCCCGCCGCCTCGCTGCTGGTCGAAGAGCAGCGCGTGGTCGGTGTGCGCACTACGCCCTCAGGGCTGGATCGGGCGGGACAACCCGCAAGCGGCTACATGCCGGCGACGGACGTGCGTGCCCGGGTGACGGTGCTGGCCGAGGGCACACGCGGCTCGCTCTCCCAGGCGTACCTGCGCTGGCAGGGCATCCGCTCCGCGAATCCGCAAATCTTTGCGCTCGGCGTCAAAGAGATCTGGGAAACCCGGAAACCGCTGGACCGCGTGATCCACAGCCTGGGCTGGCCCGTCCCCGCGGACGCCTTTGGCGGAAGCTTCCTCTACCCGCTCGAAGCGAACGCGCTGGCGCTGGGGCTGGTGGTGGGCCTCGATTACCGAGACCTCTCCCTGGACGTGCACGAGTTGCTCCAGCGCATGAAAACGCACCCCCTCTTCCGGCGTTATCTCGAGGGCGGAGAAATGGTCGAGTGGGGCGCCAAGACCATTCCGGAAGGCGGCTACTACTCGCTGCCGGATCGTCGCGCCGGCGACGGCGTAGTGCTGGTCGGCGATGCCGCCGGTTTCGTGGACGTCGCCTCGCTCAAGGGCATCCACTACGCCGTGCACTCGGGAATCCTGGCAGCCCGCGCCATCTTCCAGGCGCTGAAGCGGCGCGATACCTCGGCCGCGTCCCTGGCCGACTACGACCGCGCGCTCGGCCAGAGCTTCATCCTGCGCGACCTCTACCAGCGGCGGAACATGCGGCTGGCCTTCAGGGATGGCCTGGTTCGCGGCGGCGTGAAGGCGGCGCTCATGACCCTGACGCGTGGCGCGTTCCCCGGCCGCCGCATCGAGATGGTCACGGATGCGGCGGTCTCGCGATGGCCCACCACGGCGCCCGCGTTCCCGCCCGCCGGCAGGCTGAGCTTCCGCAAGGTCGATGCGGTCTTCCGCTCCGGGAACGCGACGCGGGACGACATCCCCTCACACCTCCTGGTCGGGCAGGATGTGCCACCAGGGCTGGCCGAGTTCTACGCCCATGTCTGCCCGGCTGGCGTCTACGAGCGGGAGGGCGACCGCCTGGTCGTGAATCCGCCCAACTGCATTGACTGCAAGGCGACGGATGTGCTGGGGCCGCGCTGGACGCCGCGCGAGGGGGGTAGCGGTCCGCGCTACCGGCGGATGTGAGGTGCGCTACTCGTAGCGCAGCGAAACGATGGGATCGAGGCGCGCCGCGCGGCGCGCCGGCCAGAGGCCGAAGAAGATCCCTACGGCCGCGGCGAAGAGGAAGGCCAGCACCACGGCATCGGGCGCCACCGCCGTGTTCCAGCCGGCCAGCCGCTGCAGGGCGAGCGCCGCTCCGCTCCCTACGGTTACGCCCAGGATCCCGCCGGCCAGGCAGAGCACGAGCGCCTCGATGAGGAACTGGAGCAGGATGTCGCGACGCCGGGCGCCCAGGGCCTTGCGCACGCCGATCTCACGAGTCCGCTCGGTGACCGAGACGAGCATGATGTTCATGATGCCGATCCCGCCCACCAGCAGCGAGACCAGCGCGATCCCGGCCAGCAGGAAGGAGAAGGTGCGGGTCGTCTCCTGGAAGGTGCTGAGCAGCGTTGCCTGGTTGCGCACGCTGAAGTCGCTCTGCTCGCCGGGACGGATGCGGTGCTCGCGCCGCAGCACGCGATCGATCTCGGCCATGGCGGCATCCATACTCTGGGCGCTCCTGGCCTGGACATGGATCGCGCCCACGCGCTCGTTGCCAAAGACGCGGAACTGGGCGGTGGCGAGCGGGATGTAGAGGGCCTCGTCGGGGTTGCTGAACCCCTGCTCCCCCTGCTCCGCGAGCACGCCAATCACCTCGAAGGGGATGCCGCGGATCTGGATGTCCTGCCCGATCAGCGCGGCCGTGGGCAGGACGCCCAGCCGTTCACCGGCCAGCGCGCCCAGCACCGCGACGCGCTGGCGGCCACGCTCCTCGCCAGCCGTGAAGAGGCGGCCCGCGGCAATCGCCCGGTTGTTGATGCCGAAGTAACTCGGCCAGGTGCCCGTGACCTGCGAGTTGGCATTGCTGTTGCCACGGCTGACCTGCAGCCTGCGCTGCATCTCGGGCGCGACCGCGCGGATGGCGCGTGGCGCTCGTAACAGGGCTTCCGCATCCCGGGCCGTGAGGCGCGTCCCACTGCCGCGGTCGATCCCGCCGAAGAACTCCTGGCCGGGGCGGACCGTGAGCACGTTGGTACCCAGTCGAGACAGCCGCTCCTGCACGGACCGCTGCGCTCCCTCCCCGAGGGCGACCATCGTGATGACCGCGGCAATGCCGATGATGATGCCCAGCATGGTGAGGAAGGAGCGCATCTTGTTGGCATAGATGGCGCCCAGCGCGACGCGCAGGATCTCGCCCCAGAGCATTCTCAGCGCCTCTGCACCGCCGCGCCGTTGGCAGGACGGCCACTCTGGCCACCCCCCTGGAACATGCCGGCCGAGCGCTGGCGGATGCGGTTCTCGAACTCCTGCTGCTGCTGCTGCAGGCGAGCGACGGAGACCAGCACAACTTTCTCGCCGGGCTCGAGGCCGCGGATCACTTCGCTGTACTCCCAGTCGTTGACCCCAAGCAGGACCGTACGCGGCTCGGGCCCCTTGGCGGTCGAGACGAACACGATGCCGGGCCGCGCGTCGCCATTCGGGCGGGAGCCGCCGCCGAAGCTGCCGCCCCCGAACGCCCCACTGCCAGAGCCACTACCGCCAACTCCACTGGCACGACCAGGGCCGCCTCCGAGGGTGCCCGCGGCGCCGCCGCCGCCGAATTGGGAGCGGCACTTCTGCAGCAGCGCCCGCTCCTGCTCCGACAGTTGGGCGAAGCCGCCGCCGCGCAGCCGATCTCTGAGCCGGCTGCACTCCGTGCTGGGCGGCGCCGCACCGCTCCGGCCGGCGTCGGCACCCGCCGCGGACGCGGCCGCACCACCTGGCTGGGCGCCGGACTGCCCAGCCCCAGCGCCGGCTACGGCCGCGGCATCGGGGCGCCCCCGCCCCAGTGCGGCGCGGACCGCCTCTTCGCTCAGCCCCAGCGCGGCCGCCGCCGGCATGAGGTCGCGGGGACTCACCACGGCGGCATTGGGCACGACCATCACGCCTTCCCGTCGCGCGATCTCGACCTGGATCTCCGCGTTCATCCCCGGCTTGAGCAGCCGCTCCTGATTCTCGAGGCGCACCAGGACCGGGAACATGGTGACATTCTGTTCCACCACCGCCTGCGGCTCGATCTTCAGCACTGCGCCCGTGAAGCGCCGGTCCTGGTACGCCTCGACCGTGACCTGCGCCGTCTGACCGGGCGCGACCCGGCCAATGTCCGTTTCATCCACCAGCGCCCGCACCTGCATGGCGGACAGGTCCGCCATGCGCAGCAATGTGGTGCCGCCCGAAATGTTCTGGCTCGCCGAAGCAATGATCTGGCCGACCTCGACATTCTTCTCGATCACCGTGCCGGCCAGCGGCGCACGGATGGTGACGTCGCCCATACGCTCGCGCGCCAGCTCGAGGTTCGTCCTGGCCTTCACCAGTTGGGCCTGCGCGTTGGCCTCATCCAGCGCCGCGGCCTCGAACTCCTGCGCGGTGATGACGCTGGACTCGCGCAAGTCGGCAGACCGCCGGCGCTGCGCCTCGGCAATAGCGAGCCGCTCGCGGGCCACGGCCAGGTCCGCCTCCGCCTGCGCCAGAGCGTTGCGCACGTCGCGGGGATCGATTTCGGCCAGCAACGCGCCTTGCTGCACCTCGTGGCCGGTCTCGAAGGTGAGACGCAGGATCTCGCCCGACGCTTTTGACTTCACTTCGACCACCCGGATCGGCTCGACCGTGCCCGCTGCCTCGACGCGGATGTCCATATCGCGTCGCTCGACGGCGGCGATGTCCGCTGCAGTCCCCTCCTCGGCAGGCGCGGCAGCCGCCCCGCAGGCGGCGAGCCCGGCGACCAGGAAGAGCACGGCGGCGCCAGGCCAGCCTGCACGGATTCCTGTCACTATGTACCTTTCTGATTTTTCATGTGTTGCCGCCCTCCGTATCAAGGGTCGGCACTGCCGCTCGCTCCGCTGTGCTGCTGCTGGCACCGCTGTCACAGCTCGCGCCCGGCGAGCGCCTCGATCTCGGCGCGGGCGAGCTGGTAGTCGTAGCGCGCGGCCACCAGGTTCAGCTCTGCCTGCAGCAGATTGGCCTGGGAGGTGAGCCGCTCCAGGATCGTGGAAGCGCCCAGCCGGTAGCGCTCCTCCTGCACGCGCAGATCCTCCTCCGCCACCTGCACCGCCTCCCCGCTCAGCTCGAGCTGCTGCGCGGCCAGCCGCAGGCCAGCCATCAGCCGGCGCAGCTCCGCCACGGCCGCGCGCCGCGAGTCCTCGAGCCGCGCGCGCGCGACGTCGGCCTCCACCTCCGCCCGTTGCACGACCTGCTCGCGCTGGAACCCGTTGAAGAGGGGGTAAGAGAAGCCCAGCCGCAGGTTCCAACTGGTGCGGCCGCCGCTCAGCGAAGCCTCCTGGTTGAACCAGTCGTAGCCACTGCTCAGTCGCAGCGAGGGGAAGTACTGCGCGCGGCTGACGCGAGCGGCCGCCTCCGCCGCGCGCGACGCCGCCTCACCCGCGGCGACCAGCGGCGCCTGGGCGAGCACCATGGCCTCGAGCTCCGCCTCGGACAACGCCAATGGTTGGGGCTCCCTCAGCTCCGTGGCGCGCGCGGCCACAGCCCCGTCCGCGCCGACCAGCCGGCCCAGCGCGAACGCCGCCGTTGTCTTCCCGTTCTCCGCCTGCAGCGTCTGCTGTCGCGCATCCGTCAGCTCGAGCCGCGCTCGCAGCACATCGGAACGCGTGGCAGAGCCAACGCTGGCGCGCCGCTCCGCGGCGGCAAGCCCCTGCTCCGCGCGCGCCAGCCGCGCCGCGGCCACGCGGATCAGCTCGTCCGCGCGCAGCACGTTGTAGAACGCCCGCTTGGTCGAGAGAATCACGGCGAAACGCTGCTCGACCAGCGCCGCCTCTGCCGAAGCGGTCTCCGCTCTCGAGCGCCGCAGCTCGGCCGTGCGCCGACCCCAGGTGAATACGTCGAGCGAAGCCGAAACCCCGGCGTTGTAGCTGTCCGCCGAGCCCTCGGCCAGCGTGTTGGTCTGCGGATTGAACCGCTGCGTACTGGCCAGACTGGCCGCCGAGGTCAGCGACAGTGTGGGCAGGAACCCGCCCCACGCCGTACGCTCCCCCCACTCCGCCACCTTCACCGCCCCCGCGCTCTGCGCCATGGACGGGCTGTTTCTGAGCACGCGCTCGAGGGCCTGCTCGAGGGTCACAGAGTCGACCGGCGCCTGCGCGGCTGCCGGCCGCGCCGCCACCACGCAGAGGCAAGCGGCAACCCCTGCCACGGCCCGCCAGCCCCAAGCGCGCGGGCTGCTCCAGATTCCCATTTCACCTTCGATTCCGGGTGTCGGCCGAGTACACCGCGGGACAGGGTATTGGTCCCCGCACGGCGCCCTTTGAATTAGACGCCGGAGAGCGCGAAAGTGTTAGGGTTCTTAATGATGGGCGTGGCCGTGCTGGCGGGAGCCGCTGGTCAGCAGCGCCAGGTCCAGTGCGTATTCCGCGTGTTTCGCGTCGGCGGCGGGCCATGACTCTGCGCGCGGCACCATGACGATCCCGCCCAGCGCGCCCATCGCGCCCTTCTCGATGGTCCTGCCGGTCGGGTTCTCGTAGATGGCCGTGAGGCGGTACACGTGATCAGCATATATGGGGATTCCAAGGCGCCAGAAGAAGCGCCGGGTGGGCATCCCGATGACCTGCCCCTGCTTGTCCAGGATGGGCGTGGACTCCCAGATGACCCGTTTCTCGGTCACGTCCTCCAGCCGCAGCGCCACGCCGTAATCGTGCAGGTGCCCACCCATCCCGAGGATCCGGGCGTTGACGGCGGGCCGGCCCTCCCAGCTCTGGGC